>DNCF01000172.1 GCA_003484545.1 Massilia sp.
GTGCTGGTGGTGGACGACAACGTCGATGCGGCGGCAACGATCGCGATGCTGCTCGAGTCGAGCGGCTACCGCGTCACCGTGCTGCACGACCCGAAGAGCGCGCTGCTGGCCGCGCAGTCGGGCCGCTTCGACGCCTGCGTGCTCGACATCGGCCTGCCCGACATCGACGGCTACGAGCTGGCGCGGCGCCTGCGTGCGCAACCGGAAACGGCCGGTGCGGTGCTGGTCGCCGTCACCGGCTACGGCCACGAGAGCGACCGCCGGCGCTCGCTCGCCGCCGGCTTCACCCATCACCTGGTCAAGCCGGCCGACACCGGACAGCTGATGGCGATCCTGGCGGACGTCGGCATGCACCGGGAGCAGCACAGCCGATAAAAACGGCAAACGATAACAAAACAGCAGCCGAGGCTGCTGTTTTTTTGGGCTTAACCGACGACCTTCTCGGCCTCGCCGGCGGCGCGGTCCTTGCCGAGGCGCTGCTCCCAGTAATGCGCATTCTTGATTCCCAACTTCACCGGATCGAACTGCGGATCCTTGCCCTGGGCCTTCTGGGCCTCGTAGTCGCGCAGGCACTTGAAGGCGACGTTGCGCATCAACAGGATCGCGATCAGGTTCAGCCAGGCCATCAGGCCGACACCGATGTCGCCCAGGGCCCAGGCCACGTCGGCGGTCTTGACGGTGCCGTAGACGGTGGCGGCGATGATCGCGATCTTCAGCACGAACTTCATCCAGGGATGGCGCGCGTGGCGGTCGATGTAGGCGATGTTGGTCTCGGCGATGTAATAGTAGGCGACGATGGTGGTGAAGGCGAAGAACAGCAGCGCCACGGCGACGAAGATCGCGCCGAAGCCAGGCATCACGTTTTCCAGCGCGGTCTGCACGTAGCCGGGGCCGCTGGCCACGCCCTGCACGCCGGTGTACATCGCGACGCCGTTCGGACCCTCGACGTTGTACTGGCCGGTGATGAGCAGCATGAAGGCGGTGGCCGAGCACACGAACAGGGTGTCGACGTAGACCGAGAAGCCCTGCACCAGGCCCTGCTTGGCCGGGTGGCTCACCTCGGCGGCCGACGAGGCGTGCGGGCCGGTGCCCTGGCCGGCCTCGTTCGAATACACGCCGCGCTTCACGCCCCACTGGATGGCCATGCCGATGATGGCGCCGAAGCCCGCGTCCAGGCCGAAGGCCGAGCTGAAGATCAGCTTCAGCACGCCGGGAAGCTGCTCGATGTTCAGGAAGATGATGACGCAGGCGACGATGATGTAGCCCAGCGCCATAAAGGGCACGATCAGTTCGGCGAAGGTGGCGATGCGCTTGACGCCGCCGAAGATGATGAAGCCCAGCGCGATCGCCAGCAGGGCCGCGGTGACGTTCGGGTCGATGCCGACGGCGGTCTTCAGGCCTTCGGCGATGGAGTTGGCCTGCACGCCCGGCAGCAGCAGGCCGGTGGCGAGGATGGTGGCAAAGGCGAAGGTCAGCGCGTACCACTTCATGCCCAGGCCCTTCTCGATGTAGAAGGCGGGGCCGCCGCGGTATTCCTTGGCGATCTGCTCCTTGTAGACCTGGCCCAGGGTCGATTCGACGAAGGCCGAGCTGGCGCCGAGGAAGGCCACCGCCCACATCCAGAACACGGCGCCGGGGCCGCCGAAGGTGATCGCGGTCGCGACGCCGGCGATGTTGCCGGTGCCGACGCGCCCGGCCAGGGTCATGGTCAAGGCCTGGAAGGAGGAGACGCCCTGCTCCGAACTCTTGCCCTCGAACATCAGGCGCGTCATTTCACGCACGTGGCGCAGCTGCAGGAAACGCGAGCGCAGCGAGAAATACAGGCCCGCTCCCAGGCAGAGCACGATCAGTGCCGGGCTCCAGATAATTCCATTGATGGTACTGACCAACTCATTCATCTACATGTTCCCCATTGCATGTGCGGCGACGTGGCTGTCGCCTGGATGTTGTCGTTCATGACCGGAAACGTTGCCCGATCTTCAAGAACCACACGATACCTCAAGGCTTGGGCGTTTCCTATTTTTTTGTTGCAATTGTTTCCCGCTGCACCAGTGCAGGGCGCGCGGCGGCATGGCGCGCCGGCCGCTGCCCATCCGCAGGGCATTCGCGCACCAGTCTCAAAGACAGTATCATTCGGGCCGAGAAATCGATAAGAAAGAGGAATTCCATGGTCATCGTGACCCACAATGGCAAGTTCCATGCGGATGACGCATGGGCTTGCGCCGTACTGAACATCCTGTATCCCGAAGCCGAACTGGTGCGCACGCGCGACACGGCCACCATCGAGGCGGCCGATTTCGCGGTCGACGTCGGCGGCGTCTGGGACCCGGCCCAGGGCCGCTTCGACCACCACCAGAAAGGCTTCGACGGCGCCCGCGCCACCGGTGTGCCGTATGCCAGCGCCGGCCTGGTCTGGCGCGAATACGGCGCGCGCTGCGTCGCCGCGCTGGCCGCCGCCCACCTCGGCTGCCAGCTGAAGGACAGCACCGCGCTCGAGATGGCCTACTCGATCGACGCCGACATCGTGCAATACCTCGACCTGTCCGACGTCGGTGCCGCCAAGAACGCGCCGGGCGGCTACGGCCTGTCGGCCATCGTCTCGGGCTTCAACCCGAACTGGCTGGACGAAGAGCGCATCGGCCACGGCGCGCCGACCGAAGCTTATCGCCTGAACGAATTCCGCCGCGCGATGGCCCTGCTCACCGACATCATGGTCAATGCCGTCAAATACCGCGTCGGCGCCCTGCTCGCGGTCGAACAGGTGCGCGACGCCGAGACCCTGGACAACGGCCGCCTGCTCTACCTGCACAACAGCGCCCTGCCCTGGTCGAGCGTGGTGCGCAAGGAAATGCCGAAGGTCCTGTTCGTCGTCAGCCACAGCATCGGCGAACAGCGCTACATGCTGCACACGGTCTCGGTCAGCCCCGAGAGCTTCGAGGCGCGCGCCGACCTGCCCGCGTCCTGGGCCGGCCTGCGCGACGCCGACCTGGCGGCGGTGACCGGCGTGCCGGATGCGACCTTCTGCCACAACGGCAGGTTCATCGCGGCGGCCAAGTCC
>DNCF01000175.1 GCA_003484545.1 Massilia sp.
CGCAGGCGATCCTCGAGGCGCGTCATCTGGGCGGCGACGTAGGGCGAGCCCGCGTAGTAGCGCATCTTGCCGCTCGGGTTCATGGCCTTCACCAGGTCCAGGTAGGGAGCCAGCGGCGCCGGCACGTCGGTGCGGTTCCACAGCGGGCCGATGCCGGTATCGAACTCGGCGTTCTTGGTGGCCTGGGTACTGTCGAGCGCATACACGCCGGCCCCCGAGTGGGTGTCGATATAGGTATAGGCCGTGTCCTTCTGGTTCATGTACAGGTGCAGCTGCACCTGGACGAAATGCTTGAGGACGTCGGCATGATTACCCGCGTGAAAGGCGTGGCGGTAGCTCAACATAATGGGAATCCTAAAAATCAAAGCGCCGTTCGGGCGAACGGCGGTAACAGGCGTCATTATCGCCTAGAAAGCCCGGACTGCCCAAATCGGCGGCATCGAAACGAAAAAAAGCCGCGGGACAACTGCCCGCGGCTTTTGCCAGCCAGCCGAATCGAATCGGCCCGATCAGGTGCGCCGGATCAGGCGACTTTCTTTTCGTCGAAGAACTGTTCGTCTTCGGTCGAGCCGTGCAGCGCCGTGGTCGAGCTCTGGTTCTGCTGGATGGTCTGGGTCACGGCGTCGAAGTAGCCGGTGCCGACTTCGCGCTGGTGCTTGACCGCGGTGAAGCCCTTCTCGGCGGCGGCGAATTCGGCTTCCTGCAGTTCCACGAAGGCCGACATCTGGCGGCGCGCATAACCGTGGGCCAGGTTGAACATGCCGTAGTTCAGGGCGTGGAAGCCGGCCAGGGTGATGAACTGGAACTTGTAGCCCATCGCGCCCAGTTCTTTCTGGAACTTGGCGATGGTGGCATCGTCCAGGTTCTTCTTCCAGTTGAACGACGGCGAGCAGTTATAGGCCAGCAGTTTGCCCGGGAACTTGGCGTGGATGGCTTCGGCGAACTTGCGCGCGAATTCCAGGTCCGGCTTGCCGGTCTCGCACCAGACCAGGTCGGCGAACGGTGCGTAGGCCAGGCCGCGCGAGATTGCCTGCTCGATGCCCGGGCGGGTCTTGTAGAAGCCTTCGACGGTGCGCTCGCCGGTGCAGAAGGCCTTGTCGTTGTCGTCGATGTCCGAGGTCAGCAGGTCGGCCGCCTCGGCGTCGGTGCGGGCGACGACCAGGGTCGAGGTGCCCATCACGTCGGCCGCCAGGCGCGCGGCGGTCAGCTTCTCGACGGCTTCGCGGGTCGGCACCAGCACCTTGCCGCCCATGTGGCCGCACTTCTTCACGGAAGCAAGCTGGTCTTCGAAGTGCACGCCGGCGGCGCCCGCCTCGATCATCGACTTCATCAGCTCGAAGGCATTCAGCACGCCGCCGAAACCGGCTTCGGCGTCGGCCACGATCGGGGCGAAGTAATCGATGTCGTCCTTGCCTTCCGACCACTGGATCTGGTCGGCGCGCATGAAGGTGTTGTTGATGCGGCGCACGACCATCGGCACCGAGTTGGCCGGGTACAGCGACTGGTCCGGATACATCTCGCCGGCCAGGTTGGCGTCGCCCGCGACCTGCCAGCCCGACAGATAGATCGCCTTCAGGCCGGCTTTCACCTGCTGCATCGCCTGGTTGCCGGTCAAGGCGCCCAGGGCGTTGACGAAGGGTTCGTTGTTGACGAGATCCCACAGCTTCTCGGCGCCGCGCTTGGCGAGCGTGTGCTCGACCTGGATCGAACCGCGCAGGCGCACGACGTCGGCGGCGGTGTAATTGCGCACCACACCTTTCCAGCGCGGGTTGCTGTCCCAGTCATTTTGCAGGGCGGTGATCTGCTGTTCACGAGTAGCCATGTTGATTCTCCTGATTAAGTAAAAGCTGAGTTGCGAAGTGAAATCCGTTAGAGAAATCATAGCCCCGTTTGTGCACAGCACAACAACTCTTATATAAGACAGCAAAAGATTTTTTTATCGAATAAATTCAGCCACTTGAAACACTGATTTCATGATACGGAAAGGAATTTCTTAAAATGGAAGGGAAAGGCGGTGCGTGCGCAATAGAGGATTTCACCTTATGAAGCACTCTTTTCGCATGGTGAAATTTGGTGTGATTCGGCGAATTCGCCGTCATACTTGCTGATCGGCCGGAAATGCTTGCTCGAGCGCATTTTTTGTTGCGAAAAAGAACAATGTATTGACATAAAGAATACTGATCGTCAGCATGGCGTCCTGTTCATTCGACAAGTCCGGACTGGCGAAGGCCAGCCATTTCACCAGGAAACCATCTTGAAATCCTTGCTCAGCCAGTCCAGCCTCGCGCTGGCCCTCGCCATCGGCGCCCTTCCCGCGCAGGCGGGTGTGCTCACGTTCCAGGACGTCGTCTTCACCACCAGTTGGACCGACAACGTCCTGACCCTGGAAATCGACGCCGCCAGGCACTCGGGCGACTGGACGCGGGCGGTCAGCCTGGCGGCCCTGAGCCTGAAGGACATCGGCAGCTATCAAAGCGTGAGCGTGAGCGCGGCGCCGGCCGGTGCGAGCAACTGGACCCTGAGCGCGCGCGAACTGAACGCCAACGGCTGCGGCGGCGGCGGGACCGCAAAGCGCAACAGCCGCGCCCTGTGCCTGAGCGGCGACGCCATCGCCCTGAGCGACAACATGGTGTTCACCTTCGCCTTCGGCGGCGGTTCCCCGTCGCTGGACGCGCCTCACCTGAAGGTCAACTTCCTCGATGCCGCCGGCAACAAGACCGGCGACCTGCTGTCGCAGACCATCACGCTGGCCGCCGCGGCGGCACCGCAGCCGCAGCCGCAGCCAGCCCCCGC
>DNCF01000301.1 GCA_003484545.1 Massilia sp.
CGGTCGGCCGGCACCTGGGTGCCGGCCGGGATGGTGCCGCTGGCGCAGCCGGCCAGCACCGCCAGCGCGAGAACAAGAGGGTGTGCTTTCATCGGCTTTCCTCCACGGCCGGCGCCGCGGCGGGCGGCGCGGCATCCGTCATGTACTCGAACTCGACCAGGGTGTCGTCGGGCCAGCTCGTATCCCAGATCGGCGCGTAGTAGGTGCGGTCGAGCAGCACCTGGCAGTCGCAGAAGGGCAGCATCTCGCGCGTCTGGATGCCGCCGGCATAGAGCATGTCGAAGGGCAGCACTTCGCTGCGTTCGCCGGCGCGCAGGCGCACCGCGAAGATGGGACGCTCGGCGAAGAACAGGTAATTGCCTTCCGGGCTGTTGCAGACGCCCTCGGGCGTGGTGAGGGCATTCGAGATCCAGCCGAACAGGGGCGAACTGTTCGAGACCAGCCCGGCCTCGACGCCGACGCGGCACTCGAGGCGCAGGTCGCCCAGGCGGCGCGTGCCGGGCGGTAAACCCGGCGTTTCGATCAGCGCGCGCCAGGTCATGCTGGTGGTCTTGCGGTTGGCCAGCACGGCGGCGTCCTCGCGCAGGGCCTGCTCATTGCGCGGCAGGACGAAACTGTTGTCGGGCGCCACCGGCACCGGCACCGAGACGGTGTCGCCGGCCACGCGCAGGGTGATGCCCGTCATCTTGACCTCGGGCGTGCGCGGCAACAGGTGGAAGCGCAGCGACGCCGCCGGCGCGTAGCGGTGCTCGCGCTCGAAGCGTTCCATGCCCTTGATCATCTTGCGGTAGGATTTGTCGACCGGGTCGCGCGTCGAGGTGACGTTCACGGTGGCGACGGGCTGGTCCTGGGCGAACGCTCCCGGAACCACGGCGGCAAGGGCGAGAAGGATGCTGCACGCGAGCGGAGGCATGGCGCGCATGGCGTGTTACCAGTAGCGAACGCGGCCGGTGTCCATGTGGACGAATTGTGAGTCCGGGTAGTAGCCGACCCCGCCGCCGCGCATCGCCATGGCCGCCTTGCGCAGCTGCGCCAGGTCACGGCCCGGCAGGCGGATGTCGATGGCCTTGCCGTCCATGTGCATGCTGTGCTTGGCGACGCCGCTGCTGTTGGCGCGCAGCTTGGCGTTCGATTCCGGCGAGCGGTAGCCGGAGATCACGTGCACCAGCTGGTTGTCGCCGAACCTGGCGCTGACCTCGTTGAGCAACACCAGCAGCTGCGGATCGATGGGCGCGATCTTGTTGTTGCGATGGTCGCGCAGCACCTTGTTGATATCCTGCAGGGCATCCGGGATGAACTGGCCTTCGGCCCAGAACACGCTGCGGACGGTTTCGCCGGTGTGGGTGTTGTACAGGCGCAGGGTGCGTTCGCCGGGCGCGGCCTGGGCGGTCTTGGCCAGGGCCGGCAGGCTGAACGCCGATGCGAGTGCGACAGAGCCTTTGAGGAAAGAGCGGCGGTGGTTCATCAGAATCCTTTGCGCTTGTCAGATGAGACCGACATGATAGCCCGATTTCGTCAATTCTGCAGGAATAAGGCGAAAATGCGACACGATGGCGGAACGTTAATAACTTTTAAGGGGAAATTGCATGCAATTGCGTCAACTTCAGAAGTCACTTCGCTACCTCTGCACCGCCGGCATCCTGGCGCGCGCCGCGCTGCCCGCACTGGCCCAGGTCGAAGCCGGCGGCGCGCCGCCCGCGGTCAAGGGCTGGCGCATGGAGACGGTCACCGACGCCCTGCCGCGCGCCTGGGGCATGGCCTGGCTGCCCGATGGCCGCATGCTCGTCACCGGCAAGGAAGGCAGCCTGCACCTGGTCAGCGGCAAGCAGGTGACGCAGGTCCCGATCGAGGGACTGCCCAAGCTGATGGACAGCGGCCAGGGCGGGCTGCTCGACATCGCGGTCCACCAGGCCGACAAGGGACCGGCGAATGTCCGCGTCTACATGACGATGGCGCACGGCACCAGCAGCGAGAACCGCACCATCCTCGTGCAGGGTGTTTTCGACGGCAAGAAAGTGAGCGGCGTGAAGACGCTGTTCCAGGCCTCGCCTACGAAGAGCGGCGGCCAGCACTTCGGTTCGCGCATCGCCTGGCTGCCGGACGGCACGCTGTTGATGAGCATCGGCGACGGCGGCAATCCGCCCCAGCGCGTGGGCGGCATGCTGGCGCGCGACCAGGCCCAGAACCTGGGCAGCCACAACGGTTCCATCCTGCGCCTGACGCTCGAGGGCAAGGCCGCGCCCGGCAATCCGCTGGCGGGCAAGACCGGTGCGCTGCCGGAGATCTGGTCCTACGGCCACCGCAACGTCCAGGGCCTCGCGGTCGATCCCGAGGGCCGCGTCTGGGCCAGCGAGCACGGCCCGCGCGGCGGCGACGAGATCAACCGTATCGAAGGCGGCAAGAACTACGGCTGGCCGCTGCAGAGCTTCGGCCTGGACTACAGCTCGCGCGAGCCGATCGGCAAGCACAGCGTGCCGGGCATGGCCGATCCGCTGGTCGTGTGGTCGCCATCGCCGGCGCCCTCGGGCCTGGCCTGGTACACCGGCAACGCCTTCCCGCAATGGCGCGGCAGCCTGTTCAGCGGCAGCCTGGCCGGCGAGGACCTGCGCCGCATCGCCTTCGACAAGGACGGTAAAGTATTGCGCCAGGAAAAGCTCGACATCGGCGCCCGCGTGCGCGACGTGCGCCAGGGACCGGACGGCCAGCTCTACGTGCTGACCGACGAGGACAAGTCGCGCCTGCTGCGCATCGTGCCCGATAAACGCTGAGCGCAGCTAACGGACGCCGCCGTCCAGCGTGTTCGCCGATACTGGGCATCCGGCCGCACAAGGAGAACGCGATGGACGACTTCAAACTGGACCTGGCCAGCACCGCGCTGGTCCTGATCGACCTACAGAACGGCAACATGGCGCGCGAGCTGGCGCCGTATTCGAGCCAGCAGGTGCTCGGCAACTGCGTGCTGCTGGCGCAGGAAATGCGCAATCGCGGCGCGATGGTGGTGTTCGTGCGCGTGCTGCTGAACGAGCTGCAGCCGGGGCCGGCGGACGCGCCCCTGCATGCGGCCGATGCGCCGCCTCCGCCGCCGGACGCCTCGCAGTTCGCGCCCGAGGCCGGCGTCGAGGCGACCGACGTGGTGATCGTCAAGCGCCAGTGGGGCGCCTTCCACGGCACCGAACTCGACCAGCTGCTGCGCCGGCGCCACATCAAGACGCTGATTCTCGGTGGCATCGTCACGAATATCGGCGTCGAATCGACCGCCCGCGCGGCCCACGATCTCGGCTATGCCCTGGTGTTTGCGGAAGATGCGATGAGCGGCATCAGCGCCGAGGCCCACGATTTCGCCTGCAAGAACACCTTCCGCATCATGGGGCGGGTGCGCAAGACGCGCGAGCTGATCGACGCGCTGCAGGCCGGCACCGGCGACGCGTAAGAGAAGGGGCTAAGAGAAGGGGCTAAGAGAAGGGGAGATGTGCGACGGGTCCGCCAGCCGTGCCGGCGAACCCGTCTTGCGAACCTTGCTCAGCCGGCCTTGTGGAGCGCGGCCGTGATCTCGTAGGAACGCAGGCGGGCCGCGTGTTCGAAGATCTGCGAGGTGATCATCAGCTCGTCGGCGCGGGTGTGCTCGATGAAGGCCTTCATCTGGGCGGCGACGGTGTCCGGCGCACCGATCGCCGAGCACGACAGCACCGCATCGAGCATCGCGCGTTCCTGCGGCCCGAGCGCTTCCAGGTAGCCGCGCACCGGCGGCTGCAGGCGCGTCGGGCGGCCGCTGCGCAGGTTGACGAAGGCCTGTTGCATCGAGGTTGCGAGGAAGCGCGCTTCGTCGTCGGTGTCGGCGGCGAACACGTTAAAACCGAGCATGACGTAAGGTTTGTCGAGCTGGGCCGACGGGCGGAAGTTTGCGCGGTACAGTTCGATTGCCTGCATCATCATCTGCGGCGCGAAGTGCGAGGCAAACGCGTAGGGCAGGCCGAGCGCGGCGGCCAGCTGGGCGCCGAACAGGCTGGAACCGAGGATCCACAGCGGCACCTGCAGGCCGGCGCCCGGCACCGCCTTCACCTGGCGGCGCGGCGAACCGGCGAAATAGTCCTGCAGCTCGACGACGTCCTGCGGGAACTCGTCGGCATCCGACGCCAGGTTGCGGCGCAGGGCGCGCGCGGTGACGTGGTCGGAACCGGGCGCGCGGCCCAGGCCAAGGTCGATCCGGCCCGGGAACAGCGACTCGAGCGTGCCGAACTGTTCGGCGATCACGAGCGGGGAGTGGTTCGGCAGCATGATGCCGCCGGCGCCGACGCGGATGGTGGACGTTCCCGCTGCAACATAGCCCATCAGCACAGACGTGGCGGCGCTGGCAATGCCCGGCATGCCGTGGTGTTCGGCCAGCCAGAAACGCTTGTAGCCCCAGCGCTCGCCATGCTGGGCGAGGTCGAGTGAATTGTGGAAAGAAGCGCGCGCATCGCTGCCTTCGGCGATCGGCGCGAGATCGAGTATGGAATAGGGAATCATGGGTCGCATGATACGCCGAAGGGTTTTTTTCCGCTGTCCGGGTCGGCAAAACGGATCGGGCCGCGCCAGGCTCCGCGGCATGGCCGCCAGCGTAAATATTGACCCCAGGATACTGCTTACCTATTATTCAACGCTCCTGCGCCCGCGCTCGTCCCGCGTGCGCCTTCTTCCTTCCAGGATTCCCATGCGCATCACTTTCTCCCAGACGCTGTTCCAGCGCAAGACCGCGATCGCCGCCGCCGCTGCCTCCTGCCTCGTCCTGCTCGCCGCCGGTTGCGCCCAGCTTCCCGACAGCCGCGCGCCGGCCGCCGCCGTGCAGGCGCAAGACGGGCTCGACAGCAGCAGCTTCGCCCGCATCGACCATGCCGTCGACGCGGCGATCGCCGAACGGCGCCTGCCGGGGGCAGTGTTCCACCTCGAGCGCGGCGGCGACGTCTACACCCGCGCCTATGGCCGCACCGGCTACGAACCCGAAGCGTCCGCCGTCACGCCGGACACGGTGTACGACGCCGCCTCGCTGAGCAAGGTGCTGGCGACCGCGCCGGCGGTCCTGCTGCTGGCCGAGGACGGCAAGCTCGACCTGGAAGCGAAACTGGTCGATTATTTTCCCGAGTGCACGGGCGGCGGCAAGGAGGCGATCACGATCCGCCACCTGCTGACCCACACCTCGGGACTGGCGGCCGGCCTGCCGGCGAAACCGGCCTGGAGCGGCGATGCGGCGGCCCACGCGCTGGCTTGCGCACAGACCGTGACCCATGCGCCCGGCAGCTTCTTCCGCTACTCGGACATCAACTACATCCTGCTGGGCCAGCTGGTGCACAAGGTGGCGGGCAAGCCGCTCGACGTGTTCGCCCAGGAACGCATTTTCGCCCCGCTGGGCATGCGCGACACCGGCTACCTGCCGCTGCGCCGCATCGCCAGGGAGGCGATTGCGCCGACCCGGAAGACCGGCGCGGCGGATAGCGGGAATAGTGGGAACAGTGGCGCGCTGCACGGCGACGTCGCCGCCGGCGCCCTGCTGCAGGGCGTGGTGCACGATCCGACCGTGCGCCGCATCGGCGGGGTGGCGGGCTCGGGCGGCGGGTTCACCACCGCACGCGACGGCGCGCGCCTCCGGCGCCTGTTG
>DNCF01000300.1:0-189 GCA_003484545.1 Massilia sp.
CCCGCCTTCGATGGCGGCTGCGCACAGCGAGGCCACCAGTTGCGCTTCCTGCGGATTGCGGCTGCGCGCGCTCGGGTCGCGTGTGGGAACGTAGACGGCGCTGGCCGGCGCGCGCAGCACCGCGTCGAACGGGTCGGCGTCGAGGCGCTCCTTCAGCACCAGCTTGCGCTCGCGGTTCGGCCCGGCCGC
>DNCF01000300.1:462-3706 GCA_003484545.1 Massilia sp.
CATCCTTCTATGGCGGCCGCCATAGAAGGATGTACTGGGCCAGGCGGCCAGTTCCCGGTTCAGGCGGTAGGTATCGGTCAGCATCACGCTGTCGACGTTGTGCAAGGTGAGCTTGGCGAAAATCGAGCCGGGAATATCGTCCAGAATCGAGCGCGCCAGCAGCACCGGCGGCAACTGCTTCTGGTCGCCGATGAAGACGAAGCGCGCGCCGCGACGCATTGCCATCAGCGCCAGCGGCAGGGTCACCTGGCTGGCCTCGTCGAAGATGACGGTGTCGAACTCGCAATTCTCCAGGCGGTAGGTGCAGGTGGCAAACGGCGTGGCGCCGACCACGTAACCTTCCTCGGGCCGGCCATGCCACTCGCCGAAGCTGTCGGCCACGGTCACGCCGTCCAGCCCGAGCGCCTGGGTGGCGCGGCCGATCTTCGCTGTCTTGACGCCTTGCGCCGCGATCTTGTTCAGCGCATTGTTGATCGCCATGTGGGTGTGCGAGGTCAGCAGCACGCGCTCGCCGCGTTCGACCAGCAAGCGCGCCGCCAGCGCCAGCACGCGCGTTTTACCCGTGCCGGGCGGACCCTGGATGCAGGCCACCTGCTCGGCCGCGACGATCTTGCCGACCGCCTCGGCCTGGGCCGCGTTCAGGCCTGCGGCCAGGGCGATGGCTTCGCCTTCCTCGAAGTCGCGCGGATCGAAGCCGTCGTCGATGCGCCCGTCGAGCAGCGGCATCAGGTAGCGGTGCGCGCGCGACGGCGGGATGGTCTGGCCGATGTCGTCCAGGACCTCGTCGTAGTACCTGGACAGGTCGTAGTCGTCGGGATCGGCATAGCAGGGCGCGCCCTGCGCCGCCTTGACCACGGCGCCGGCATGGCGCACGCGCAGCAGCCAGCGCTCCTCGTCCTCGGCCTCGAAGGCCGCTTCGCGCGCCAGCATATCGGTGAGCGGCGAGCCGCCGTGCAGGCAGACCAGGTCGCCCTCGCGAAAGCGCGATTCGCCGTCGTCGACATAGGCCCACAGCGTGCCCTGCTCCGGCCCCGCTTCCAGCTTCAGGAAGCGCTGGCTCAGGCCCTTGCTCAGGCGGTCGGCCAGCGGCTGGCGCCAGACCTCGAACAGCTTTTCCTGGGCCGCCTCGCGCTCGGCCTGCACGAACGCGCGCAGGCCGTCGAGCAGCCGCGCATGGCGGCGTGCGCGGTCAAGTGCTGCGGCGGCTTTGTCGGCGGGCTGGTGCATGGTCGGAGTTTGTATGAAGCAAGGCTTATAAGACGGCAGCCCGGCGCCGTCAAGCGACAACGGGTAGCGCGCACGGCACGGCAGCGCCAGCGTGGTTTTCCGGCACGATGTACGATGACGTTTTTGCCATTTCGGGAGCCAGACCCATGAGCGCCACCCTGTACGACATCCCCCTGCGCCGCCTCGAAGGCCAAAGCGCCTCGCTGAACGACTACCGCGGCAAGGTCATGTTGATCGTCAACGTCGCCTCGCAATGCGGTCTGACGCCGCAATACGCCGGCCTGGAAAAGCTGTTCGAGCACTACGAGGACCGCGGCCTGGTCGTGCTGGGCTTCCCCTGCAACGACTTCGGCGCCCAGGAACCGGGCAGCGAGGCCGAGATCGCGGATTTCTGCCAGCGCAACTACGGCGTGCGCTTCCCGATGTTCGAGAAGGTCGAGGTCAACCGCGAGGGACGCCACCCGCTGTACCGCGAACTGGTGCAGGCCCAGCCGCAGGCGCGCCAGGCCGAGGGTAGCCAGTTCGCCGACAAGCTGGCCCAGCACGGTTTGACGCCGAAGAATCCATCCGACGTGATGTGGAACTTCGAGAAATTCCTGGTCGACCGCGAGGGCAAGGTGATCGCCCGCTTCGCGCCGGACGTGAAGCCGGACGATCCGGCGCTGGTGGCTGCGATCGAGGCGGCGCTGGGCTGATTTTCCCGGCCGCACCGGGTTCGACGCCGATCATATGGGCTGCCGCCGGCAGGATTTTTTGCTCTTCGATGAAGTCTGAATAACTCCCTCACCCAAGGAGAAGCGCATGGCCTACGTCGATGGTTTCGTGATTCCCGTTCCCAAAAACAAGCTCGATGCCTACCTGGCCATGGCCAGGACGGCCGCCGCGATCTGGCGCGAGCACGGCGCGACCGAGTTCCGCGAATGCGTCGCGGACGACGTCCAGCCCGGCAAACTGACTTCCTTCCCGCAGAGCGTGAACCTGGAGGATGGCGAAGTGGTCATCTTTTCCTGGATCGTCTATCCGTCGCGCGAAGTACGCGACGCCGCCAACGACAGGGTCATGAAGGATCCGCGCATGGCCGAGTTCATGAAGCCGGAGAACATGCCCTTCGACGGCAAGCGCATGATCTATGGCGGCTTCGAAATGAAGGTCGACATGTAGTCCTCCGTGTTCGCGCCGGCCGCCGTCTCCAGGTGCCGCAAGGCGCCGGCACGGCGGCTTCCATCGCGCTCAGCTCGCCCCAAACAACTGTTTGATCTTATAAACAGTTGTTGATCAGCCTGGCCTGTCCGTCTCTTTCCCGTGGTTTTTCCTGACGAGAATAAGCCGCGCCGACAAACGTTTCACCTCGCTAACGCGTTGCCGCAATCCATGTAAAAAAAGTACAGTGGCGCAGATTTCAACAATCCTGCGGAGGTTTGCGTGAACGACAGCCTGGATGCCTCACCGCCAAAGAAATTACTGCTCGCCACCGACCTGAGTGCGCGTTGCGACCGTCCGCTCGAGCGCGCCAGGCAGCTCGCGGCGCAGTGGCAGGCCTCGCTCGAGCTGTTGACCGTGCGCGAAGGACCGCAAGTGCCGGCCGAGGTGGTGCAATGGCTGGCCGGGCCGGAAGCCAGTACCGAGGCCGAGTTCGACGCGCGGCGCGACATCGCCCGCGAATTCGAGGGCTGCGGCTTCCCGGTCAGCCTGCATTTCGCCGACGGCGACGTCGCCGAGGCGGTTCAGCAGGCGGCCGGGCGCATGGACAGCGACCTGGTCATCGCCGGCGCGGCCCGCGCCAACACCCTGGGCGAAATCTTCCTCGGCTCGACCGTGGAACGGCTCGCGCGCAGCCTGGCGCAACCGCTGCTGGTGGTGCGCCAGCGCGCCCGCGCTCCCTACGCGCGCATCCTGGTCCCGACCGATTTTTCCCCGGCCGCACGCCTGGCGCTGGAAACCGCCGCCCGCCTCTTCCCCGATGCGCAATTGATCGTCTTCCATGTCCACGAAGCGGGGCTGGAAGGCCTGGCCGACG
>DNCF01000374.1 GCA_003484545.1 Massilia sp.
TTCCAGCTCGAGCGTCATCGCCACCGCGAAGGCGACCGGCACGCCGCCGCGCGGCAGGGCCAGCACGATGGCATCGAGGCCGGCCGCGGACCGCGGTGCCCCGGCGTGCCGCGCATGCGCGGCCAGCTGCCTGGGCAGCAGTTTCCCGGCCTGGGCGCGGTTCTTGAATCGCTCAAGGTCCGTCATGTCTCCCACTCCGAGCCCATCCAGACGGCGGCAGGGCCGCCTGCACACGCAGACCCGCGACGGGCCGTCACCATGCGCAAGCGACGCTGCCGCCGGCCGCGCGCGCGGCTCCGAGGTCCGGGCCGGGCAGGCTTACTGGATGGTCAGGCGGCGCGCCTCGCTGCCCTGTTTCTTGGGCAGCGTCAGGTGCAGGACGCCGTTCTCGAGTTTCGCCTGCGCCGCCGTATCGTCGACCTCGGTCGGCAAGGTAAAGCTGCGCATGAACTTGCGTGCTGAACGTTCAGAATACACCACGTTTTCGCCCTCGCGCCGCTCGTTTGCCTTGCGGCATTCTCCTTCGATCGTGACACGCTGGTGGTCGATGGCGACCTTCAGGTCTTCCTTGTCGACACCCGGCATGTCGGCCTGGATTTCATAGGCCTGTTCGGTTTCGCTCATGTCCAGGCGCGGCATGGCGGCGCCGCTGTCGCGCAAGCCGCCGCCGCCCTGCGCCAGCGGCGCGAAGAAGTCTTCGAACATGCTTTCGACAAGGCGGCCGAACTGGTCCTCGACCGAACCGGGACGATATGCCGACAGTGGCGTACTGCCTCTCCTGACGAGATTCATGGTAGGCCTCCTCTTCTCATGGTGAACATGCGCGGCAAGGCGCCGCACCTGATTTATAGGGCAGCGCCGCGGCGTTTTCAAGACGCGCAGGACAGGAGAAAACAGGCTAGTGTCCGGGTAATTGCGCGGAGCCAGCGGACATGCGGAAAGAGGGAACCAGCGGCGCTCCGGACGGTCTGAACCAACCGGAGCGCGCTGGCGGAGCGCTGCCAGAGCGCTGCCTGAGTGCTGCTGGAGCGCTCAGCCGAGCTGGCGGCGGTGGAAGCGCAGGTGATCCTCGACGAAGGTCGAGATGAAGTAGTAGCCGTGGTCGTAGCCGGCATGGCGGCGCAGCTCGAGCGGCTGGCCGGCGGCGCGGCAGGCGGCCTCGAAGGCGTCCGGGTTCAGCTGGTCGGGCAGGAACTTGTCGGCCAGGCCCTGGTCGACCAGGATCCCTTGCGGGAAGCGCACCGGACCGTTCGCGACCAGCTCGGTCGCGTCGTACGCGTGCCAGGCCGCGCGGTCGGCGCCCAGGTAGCCGCCGAAGGCCTTCTCGCCCCAGGGGCAGCGCGAGGGCGCGGCGATCGGCGCGAAGGCCGAGACCGAGCGGAACAGGTCCGGATTCTTCAGCGCCATCACCAGCGCGCCGTGGCCGCCCATCGAGTGGCCGAAAATGCCGCAGCGGGCCGGATCGGCGCCGAACTCGCGCATCACCAGTTCGCGCAGTTCGAGGATGTAGCTGTACATGCGGTAGCGTTGGGCCCAGGGTTCCTCGGTCGCGTCGACGTAGAAGCCGGCGCCGGCGCCGAAGTCCCAGCTGTCGGTCTCGCCGGGCACGCCGGCGCCGCGCGGGCTGGTGTCGGGCGCGACCAGGATCAAGCCTTCCTGGGCCGCGACGCGCTGGGCGCCGGCCTTGGTCATGAAGGTCTCTTCGGTGCAGGTCAGGCCGGCCAGGTAGAACAGTACCGGCAGCTTCTTGCCTTCGGCGCCGGGCGGCAGGTAGACCGAGAACTTCATCGGCAGGCCGATGGCGCTCGAGTCGTGCTGGTAGAAACGCTGGGTGCCGCCGAAGCAGGCGTGTTCGCTCAGGAGTTGTGTCATGTTGTTATCCGTTGTTGGGTGACGGTGCAAGTATGCCAGTTTGGTTCGGTTTGGGGCGGTCAGCGAGGTTTTGGCCGTGTGCTGCGCGTGGCGTTTCGATTGCTCGTGTGCCGTACCGCGTGGGTTCGAGAACCCACCCTACGTAAAGCCGGCTGTAGGGTAGGTTCTCGAACCCACCGCGCGACAGTGCGATCCGCCGCAAAGCGGCACGCCAGCGTTCACACGAACCCGAACGCCCCGAGCACGGCCCCCGCCCCCAGCACCCACAGCAGGTGGATCTTCGTGCGCCACACCACCACGCAGCTCGCAATGGCCAGCAGCCACAGCGGCCAGTCGGCCGCGCCGCGCGCGCCCGAGCTGGCCAGGATCCAGGCGGTCGACAGCAGCATCGCGATCACCACCGGCGCCATGCCCAGCTTAAAGGCGCGCACCGCGCGCAGTTCGCGGTTGCGGTGGCCCCATCGGGCAACCTGGTAGGTGAAGACGGTCGAGGGCAGCATGATGCCGACCATCGTGGTCGCGACCCCAAGGAAGGCGGCCGCGGTGCTGCCGGCGTTCATGCCGACGTGCCAGCCCATCAGGGCCACGAACAGCACGTTCGGGCCGGGCGAGGCCTGGGCCAGGGCGATCGAGTCGTTGAACTGGGCCTGGGTCAGCCAGCCGTGCTGCTCGACCAGGAAGCGGTGCATTTCCGTGGTGGTCGCGATCGCGCCGCCGAGCGACATCAGGGACAGCATCAGGTAATGCGCGAACAGGTTGAGCCAGTCGTGCCAGGACAGGCTCAGCGCGACGGCCTGGACGCTCATGACTTGAGCTTCCGGTAGGTCAGGATGCAGCCGAGGCCGCCCAAGGCCGGCAATACGTAGACCAGCGGCGCCTTGACGAGGGCCAGCAGGACGAAGGCGAGCGCGCCGATGGCGATGCACCAGGCCAGCGGCATGGGGTTGCGCGCGAGCGTGTTGGAGAGTTTCAGGCCGGTCGCGGCGATCAGTCCGGCGGAGACCGCCGCCATGCCGCGCAGGGCGCCGGCGACGTGGGGATTGCCGGCGAAGCGCGCATGCAGGGTGGCCAGCAGCAGGATCAGGACCATCGGCGCCGCCAGCAGTCCAGCCAGGGCGGTCATGGCGCCGGCCAGGCCGAAGTAGCGCGCGCCGATCATCATCGACAGGTTGACCACGTTCGGCCCCGGCATGATCTGGGCCACCGCCCAGTCCTCCATGAATTCGTCCACGGTCAGCCAGCGCCGGCGGTCGACCAGCTCGCGCTGGACGACCGCCATCACGCCGCCAAAGCCCTGCAGGGCCAGCAGCGTGAAGGCGACGAACAGGTCGGGCAGGGAAGAGGGACGTGGGTGGTCGCTGGATGGCTCGGTCGTCATGCAGCGATTATCGCCTTGATATTGCTGCTACGCAACTAACCGCCTCCGATCCCGCGCATCACCTTGCCGCTGCCGCCGCACTGGGGACAGGGTTTGCCGTCGGCCTGCTTGCCGCTGCCGGAGCAGGCGTCGCAGATGTCTTCGCCGGCGCCGGGCGTACCGGGCGCGGCTTCGTCTCCAGGGTTCATATCCGGTTGAGATGTCGTGCTCATGGATGCCTCGCTGGTGGATTGATGGGAATAGCGCGGCCATTCTAGGCGTCCTGGGAAATGGATGGCGCAAGCATGGATGGCGAAAGATGGAGGGCTTTGCCAGGCGCGCTTAATTTGCAGATCGGAAGAGCACACG
>DNCF01000373.1:0-3744 GCA_003484545.1 Massilia sp.
GCGCCGCGCCGGCCCTGCCGGCGCGCGCCCTGGGTTCTGTATAAGGTATTGACGAACGTGACCTCAGCCAGCGCAACTTCAGCCATGTTCCAGGGTGCGGACGCTCCGGCCGGGAGCATCGGGGGAATCGACCAGCCCCGCCTGCTGCTCGTGGACGACGAGCCGCGCCTGCTGGCCTCGCTCTACGAACTGCTGCGCGACCGCGATTACCACCTGACCACCGCCAGCTCCGGCAGCGAGGCGATCGCCCAGCTGTCGACGCTGCGCTTCGACCTGGTGCTGCTCGACCTGCGCCTGCCCGACATCGGTGGCCACGAGATCATGGACTTCATCAATGCCAAGGGCATCGATGCCGACGTGATCGTGATGAGCGGCGAAGTGGGCATCGACGCCGCGATCGGCGCCCTGAAGCGCGGCGCCTACGACTACCTGCGCAAGCCCTACGCACGCGAGGAACTGCTCAAGACCGTCGGCAACGCGCTCGAGCAGCGCCGCCTGGCAGCAAGCAACGCGCGCATCGCCAACCAGCTGGAAAACTCGGAGAAGATGTACCGCTACCTGGTCGACAGCTCGCCGGACATCATCTACACCCTGAACCACGAAGGCCGCTTCACGTTCGTGAACGACCGCGCCTACCAGCTGCTGGGCTTCACGCGCGACGAACTGATCGGCAAGCACTACTCGATCCTGGTGCACGACGAGGACCTGGAGCGCGCCCGCTACGTGTTCAACGAGAGACGGGTCGACGAACGCGCCTCGCGCAACGTCGAGCTGCGCCTGAAGTGCCGCGGCGCCACGGGTAAACTCAGCAACAGCGGCGATCGCACCTTCAACAACACCCTGATGACGATCTCGCTGAACTCGATCGGCATGCACGTGCCCGACCAGGAGGTCAAGAAGCTCGAGTTCTTCGGCACCTATGGCGTGGCGCGCGACATCACCGACAGGAAGCGCGCCGAAGAGGTCATCTCCTACCAGGCCTACCACGACATCCTGACCGACCTGCCGAACCGCATCCTGTTCAAGGACCGTCTCGGCCTGGCCGTGATCCAGGCCAAGCGCAAGCAGACCGAGCTGGCGGTGATGTTCATCGACCTGGACCGCTTCAAACTGGTCAACGACACGCTCGGCCACGTCAAGGGCGACGAATTGCTGCAGCAGGTTGCCGTGCGCCTGAAGGAATGCCTGCGCAAGGGCGATACGCTGGCGCGCCAGGGCGGCGACGAGTTCACCATCGTGCTGCCGGAACTGCGCGACCGCGACGACGCGCGCATGGTGGCCGACAAGTTCCTCGAGTGCCTGCACAAGCCTTTCGATCTCGACGGCCACGAGGTGCACATCTCGGCTTCGATCGGCATCGCGATCTACCCGGGCGACGGCGAATCGATCGACGAGCTGCTGCGCCACGCCGACATCGCGATGTACCAGGTGAAAGCCCTGGGCAAGAACGGCCACAGCTTCTACCACGACTCGATGCTCGACGTGTCGCACCAGAAGATCGCGCTCGAGCAGGCGCTGCGCCGCGCGCTCGAACACAACGAGCTGGAGATGTACTACCAGCCGCAGATCGACGCCATCACCGGCCGCATCGTCGGCGCCGAGGCGCTGATGCGCTGGAACCACCCGACCCGTGGCCTGCTGTCGGCCGGCGAATTCCTGCCCTTCGCCGAAGAGAACGGCCTGATGCTGCCGATCTCGGACTGGATGATCGGCGCCCTGTGCCGCGACATGCTGCAGTGGAACCTGGCCAGCGGCCAGGCGGTGCGGCTGTCGCTGAACCTGTCGCCGCAATACCTGGACCGCGGCGATTTCTTCGAAAAGATGCGCGGCGCGCTGGTGCGCTACGGGATCTCGCCCGGCCAGATCGAGGTCGAGATCACCGAGAATATCTGCATCCGCAACCCGCAGTACGCGATCGAGCAGCTCAATAAACTGTGCCAGCTCGGCGTGTCGGTCGCGATCGACGACTTCGGCACCGGCTACTCGTCGCTGTCGTACCTGCACCGCTTCCCGATCCACACGATGAAGATCGACCAGTCGTTCGTGAAGGAGATCCACGACGAGAACGGCCATTATCCGGTGATTCTGGCGATCATCTCGATCGCGCGCGGCCTCGGGCTGCACCTGATCGCCGAAGGCGTCGAGACCGAGGTGCAGGCCAACTACCTGAAGGCCAACGGCTGCGAGACCATGCAGGGCTATCTCTATTACCGCCCGATCTCGCTGTCGAACTTCATCGGCGTGCTGCGCGCGCAGGCGCTGGGCGCGCCGCAGCCGGCGCTGGCCGCTCCCGCGACCCAGGTGCGCGCGATCCGCGCCTAAGATCCGCCGCTTCCCATGGACACCGCGACGACCGCGCCCGCAGCAGGAGAACGCCACACGGCCGAATTCCTGCGCGTGAAGGGCCTGGCCGAGCGCGGCGTCGCCAGCGCCCAGCACAGCCTGGGCTTCATGTACGTGAACGGCCAGGGCGTGCCGCGCAACTACGAGCTGGCCGTCGCCTGGTACCGCATGGCCGCCGCCGCCGGCCTGGAACAGGCCCAGTACAACCTCGGCGTGATGTACCAGAAGGGCCAGGGCGTGGCCCAGGATGACGAGCAGGCGCTGTACTGGTACGGCTGCGCGGCGAGCCAGGGCTATGCGCCGGCCCAGTACAACCTGGGCTGGCTGTACGCGAAAGGGCAGGGCGTCGCCACCGACGTGCACCAGGCGCTGCACTGGTTCCGCCGCGCCGCGGAGCAGGGCGACGCCGGCGCCCAGCACAACCTGGGCATGATGTACGAAGGCGGCAAGGGCATCGTCCAGGACCAGGAACAGGCACTGGATTGGTACCGCCGCGCCGCCGCCCAGGGCTATGCGCGCTCCCAGTTCGCGCTGGCGCTGCGCTACGACAGCGCGCACGGCGCCGAACGCGACTACGAGGCGGCCCATTTCTGGTACCTGTGCGCGGCGCGCCAGGGCCATGCGCGCGCCCAGTTCAACCTCGGCGTGATGTACGCGACCGGGCAGGGCACCGGGCGCGACCCGGTCGAGGCCTATGGCTGGCTGCATCGCGCGGCGGCGGGCGGGATTCCGGCGGCCGCGCCTTACCTGAAGCGCATCGCGTCCAGGATGGAGCCGCTGCAGCTGGCGCAGGCGCAGGTATTTACCGAAGGCGTGTAGCAGCGCATCCAACGAACGCTTGCATCATCGCGGCCCGCAAAACTCCGCACGCCTCGCCGCCCGGCCATTAGAATACCGCCCACAACAACCACCCGTCCTCGGAGACCCATGAACAAGAAGCTCCTCGCCGCGCTGTCGCTCGCCTTTGCCGCGACCGCAACGGCGCCGCTGCACGCCGCACCCGCCGCCACCGCCGCCAGCGTCAAGGCCGCGCCCTTCGACCGCGCCGCCTACGCCATCAACCACAAAAAATTCGTACTGCAGAACGGCCTGACCCTGATCGTCCACGAAGACCACAGCGTGCCCGTGGTCGCCGTCAACATGTGGTACCACGTCGGCTCGCGCAACGAGAAGCGCGGCAAGACCGGCTTCGCCCACCTGTTCGAGCACTTCTTCTTCAACGGCTCCGAGAACTACCCGCACGGCTTCCGCGAGGCGATGGACGACCTCGGCGCGAACAACCGCAACGGCACCACCAACACCGACCGCACCAACTTCTTCGAGGACGTGCCGGTGTCGGCGCTGGAACGCACCCTGTTCCTCGAATCGGACCGCATGGGCTTCCTCGGCAACTACATCTCG
>DNCF01000373.1:3835-10495 GCA_003484545.1 Massilia sp.
TCGCTGGACGACATCAAGGAGTGGTACCGCACCTATTACGGCCCGAACAACGCGGTGATCTCGCTGGCTGGCGACATCACGCCCGAGCGCGCGCTGGAACTGGTGAACAAATACTTCGGCGCGATCCCGCCGGGCCCGCCGCTGCCGCGTCTTGAAACCTGGATCCCGACGCTCGACCGGAATATCCGCGACGAGATGGAAGACCACGTGCCGCAGGTGCGCATCTACCGCAGCTGGCATGCGGCCTCGTGGAAGGATGCGGACACGCCGCGCCTGGCGCTGCTGGCCGAAGTGCTGGCCGGCTCGAAGAGCGCGCGCCTGGACAAGCGCCTGGTCTACGACAAGGGCCTGGCCACCAACGTCAGCACCTACGTCAACGACGCCGAACTGGGCGGCACCTTCAACATCGTCGTCACCCTCAAGCCGGGCGTCGACCCGCTGCTGGTGGAGCGCGAGCTGGACGCCATCGTCGCCGAGGCGCTGGACAAGGGCCCGAGCGCGGCCGAACTGGCGCGCGTGAAGACCAGCAGCCTGGCCGGCTTCTCGCGCAGCATCGAGCGCCTAGGCGGCATGGGCGGGCGCTCGGACGTGCTGGCCGAAAGCATGACCTATGGCGGCACGCCGGACGCCTACCTGGACCGCCTGGAGCAGATGGCCAAGGCGACCCCGGCCGAGGTGAAGGCCGCCGGCCAGCGCTGGCTGCGCGCCAACCACTACACGATGACGGTGCGTCCGTTCGCCAAGCTGGCGGCGACGAAATCGGCCATCGACCGCAAGCAGCTGCCGGCATTGGGCGAGGCGCCGGACGTGAAGTTCCCGGCCCTGCAGCGCGCCCAGCTGAAGAACGGCCTGAAGGTGATCCTGGTCGAGCGCCACAGCGCACCGATCGTGAACGCGACCCTGGCGGTGGACGCCGGTACGGCCTCGGACACCGGCGCGAAAGCCGGCGCCGCCGCGCTGACCCTGGACCTGCTCGACAAGGGCACCAAGACGCGCGACGCCTTCGCGCTGTCGGACGCGCTGGAAAACCTGGGCGCGAGCCTGTCCACCGGCACCAGCCCCGACCAGTCGCTGGTGCGCCTGCAGGCCACCGCCGCCAACCTGGCGCCGTCGCTGGCGATCATGGCCGAGGCGGCGCTGGCGCCGAGCTTCCCGCAAGACCAGTTCGCGCTGCAAAAGCAGCGTCGCGTGGCCCAGATCGGCCAGGAGAAGGCGCAGCCGAACAGCCTGGCGCTGCGCCTCGTGCCGGGCCTGCTGTACGGCCAGGAGCACGTCTACGGCAAGCCGGCCAGCGGCTACGAGACCAGCGTCGCCGGCATCACGCGCGACGACCTGGCGCAGTGGCACGCCACCTGGTTCAAGCCGGGCAGCGCGACCCTGGTCGTGGCCGGCGACGTCACCATGGACAAGCTGCTGCCGGCGCTGGAAGCCTCGTTCGGCAAGTGGGCCGCCGGCACGGCGCCGGCCAAGCAGGTGAATGGCAAGCCGAATAGCGCACCGCGCAAGATCTACCTGATCGACAAACCGGACGCGCCGCAGTCGACCATCGTGGCCGCCCAGCTGTCGCTGCCTTACGGCCAGCCGGAAGACCTGGCGATCGAGCCGGTGATGACCAACTTCGGCGGCATCGCCACCTCGCGCCTGAACCGCAACCTGCGCCTGGACAAGCACTGGAGCTACGGCACCAGCGCGCGCCTGTCGGAAGTGCGCGGCCAGCGCAGCTTCGTCACCATCGCGCCGGTGCAGACCGACAAGACGGTCGAGGCGATGCGCGAAGTGCGCAAGGAAGTGCAGGGCGTGGCCGGCGAACGTCCGCTGGTCGGCGCCGAGTACGAGAGCATCATGCGCAACATGACCTCGCGCCTGGCCGGCCGCTTCGGCACCCTGAACGCGCTCGAAGGCGCGGCGCTGGCGGCCGTCAACCTGGGCCTGCCGGACGACTACTGGAGCAAGTACGCCGCCAACGTCAAGGCGCTCACTCCGCAGCAGCTGGGCCAGGCCGCCGGCAAGTTCATCAAGCCGGACGAGGTGACCTGGGTCGTGATCGGCGACCTGCGCAAGGTCGAAGCCGGGATCCGCGCGCTGGGCTGGGGCGAGGTGGTGGTGCTCGACCAGGATGGCAAGCCGGTGCGATAAACGGTAGGGGGTTCGTAGGGTGGGCACTTGTGCCCACCCTACGAACCCCAACAACACGCCGTTTCCGTTCTCACCTGTTGTCCCCCAACCTCACCCGCGCGCCGCGCGGGACGCGACTGGTATATACTGTACATCCATACAGCTCCACCTTTCGCGATGGAACTTACCGACAAGCTCGAAATCCTGGCGGACGCCGCCAAATACGACGCCTCCTGCGCCAGCAGCGGCGCGCCGAAGCGCGCCTCCGACGGCAGCGACGGCGGCATCGGCGCCACCACCGGCATGGGCATCTGCCACAGCTACACGCCCGATGGGCGCTGCGTGTCGCTGCTGAAGATCCTGCTCACCAACTTCTGCATCTACGACTGCCAGTACTGCGTCAACCGGCGCAGCTCGAACGTGCCGCGCGCCCGTTTCTCGGTCGACGAAGTGGTCAAGCTCACCCACGATTTCTATCTGCGCAACTACATCGACGGCCTGTTCCTCAGCTCCGGCATCATCCGTTCGAGCGACTACACGATGGAGCAGCTGGTGGAAGTCGCGCGGCGCCTGCGCGAGGAGCACAACTTCCGCGGCTACATCCACCTGAAGACGATTCCCGACGCCGACCCGGCCCTGATCGCCAGGGCCGGCCGCTATGCCGACCGCCTGTCGGTGAACATCGAGCTGCCGACGCACGATAGCGTCACGCGCCTGGCGCCGGAAAAGAACGTGCACACCATCAAGCTGGCGATGGGATCGATCCGCCGCAAACTCGACGAAAAGGCCGAGGAACCAAAGGCGCCGAGCTTCGCCCCGGCCGGCCAGAGCACGCAGATGATCGTCGGCGCCGATGCCAGCGACGACCACACCATCCTCAATACCGCCGAAACCCTGTACGGCAGCTACAAACTCAAGCGCGTGTACTACTCGGCCTTCAGCCCGATCCCGCAAAGCCCGAAGAGCGTGCCGCTGGCGCCGCCGCCGCTGTTGCGCGAGCACCGCCTGTACCAGGCCGACTTCCTGATGCGCGGCTACGGTTTCACGGCCGGGGAGCTGATGCCGAAGGCCGGCAACCTGGCGCTCGACGTCGACCCCAAGCTGGCCTGGGCGCTGGCCAACCGCGAGCACTTCCCGATGGACCTGAACCGGGTCGACGCCGAGATGATCGCGCGCATCCCCGGCATCGGCCTGCGCAACGCCAAGCGCATCGTCGAGCTGCGCCGGGTGCGGCGGGTGCGCTGGGAAGACTTGTCCCGCCTGCGCTGCAGCATGAAGAAGATCGCGCCCTTCGTCGTCACGGCCGACTACAAGCCGGCCCAGGGACAATCCAGTTCCGACCTGCTGCGGCGCCACCTGGCCGACGCGCCCCAGCAGATGAACCTCTGGCCGGAATTGCAGGCGGCATGAGCGCGGCCGCAGCGGTTGCCGCCGGCCAGCCGCTGGCGGTCTCCAGTTTCGCCGAATGGCGCGATGCCGCGCGCGATCTCCTCATCCATGCCGTCGCGCCCGAGCTCGTCACCTGGAGCCAGCCGGGTGCGCCGGACCTGCTCGCGGCCGACCTGTTCTCGGGTGCGCCGGCGCCAGCCGAGCCCACGCATAATGCTTCCATCAGTCTGGATCAACCAAGACCCGCGCCGCATTTGCCGCGCTCGCTGATGGACATGCTGCAGACGGCGGCCTGCTGCCGCATGCCGGACCGCTGGGCCTTCCTGTACCGCGTGATCTGGCGCTGGACCCAGGGCGAGCACGACGTGCAGTCCGCCGCCGATGCCGATGGCGCGCGACTGCATGCGATGGTGAAGGCGGTGCGCCGCGAGGAGCACGACATGCATGCCTACATCCGATTCCGCGAGCGTCCCGAACAAGCCGGACCGCCGCGCTTCGTCGCGTGGTTCGAGCCGCGCCACGACGTGCTGCCCCAGGTCGCCGAGCACTTCGTGAACCGCATGGGGAACGTGAGCTGGATGATCGCCACGCCCGACGCCAGCGTGCTGTGGGATGGCCACACCCTGCACAACGCCGGCCCCCTGATGAGCAGCGCGGCCGAGCTCGACGACGCCGGCGAGGCGCTCTGGCTGACCTATTACCGCAGCATTTTCAACCCGGCGCGCCTGAATACCCAGGTCATGCAAAGCCATATCCCGTCGCGCTTCTGGAAGAATTTGCCCGAGGGCGCGATCGTGCCCGAGATGGTCACCAACGCCGCGCTGGGCGCGCGCCGCACCGGCCAGGCCCAGGCGGTCGGCCGCAAGAGCGGCGCCACCATCCCGATCGCCCCGGCCGACGCCCAGCCCGAGCGCCAGCAGCCCTCGAAACTCGACGAATGCCGGCGCTGCGACCTGTGGCAATACGCCACCCAGGCCGTGGGCGGAGAAGGGTCGAAAAAGGCGCCGATCATGCTGGTGGGCGAACAGCCGGGCGACCAGGAAGACCTCGCCGGCCACCCCTTCGTCGGCCCGGCCGGCAAGCTGCTCGACAAAGTCTTCGACGCCGCCGGCGTCGAGCGCCGCGAGATCTATCTCACCAACGCCGTCAAGCATTTCAAGTGGGAGCCGCGCGGCAAGCGCCGCCTGCACAAGACCCCGGCCCAGCGCGAGGTCGAGGCCTGCCATTACTGGCTGGACAAGGAACTGGCATCAATCAAGCCGAAGGTGATCGTGGCGCTGGGCGCCACGGCCTTGAAGTCGGTGCTGGGCAGCGGCAGCGTGACGCTGAAGGACAAGCTCGGCAAGCCGATCATGCACGAGGGCCGGTGGGTGGTGACGGTCTACCACCCCTCGTACATCCTGCGCGTGCCCGACGAGGACGCCAAGCGCGAGGCGTTCAAGGTGATGGTCGACGGCCTGAAGTTGGCACACGCGCTGCTGAGCAGGCCCCCGGAGGAGCCGCCGGCTTGACAAGCGCGGCGTGGCACCGGCGTGAGCGACAACCCGCGGCGCCGAGAAGGGCGTAGGGTGGGTTCTCGAACCCACGCGGTAGGGCAGTGGCAAGCACTTGCTGATGATCTTGCCACGGACTTTGAATGAGGCGTAGGGTGGACACCTGTGTCCACGCTGTACGGCGCCGGCAAGCGGTAGCGGATGGCGTGCCGATGGCTTCAAATCGCTCGTGCCGATAGAACAGTATGCTCGACCCGGAGCCCTTGCACCGCGTGGACACAGGTGTCCACCCTACGAAAACCGAACACAACGCAGGGTGGGTTCTCGAACCCACGCGGTACGACATCGGCACGCGATGGCAGATGATCTCGCAGGCGGCCTTAAAGCAGGCGTAGGGTGGACACCTGTGTCCACGCGGTACGGCGCGGGCAATCGGTTGCGGATGATCTCGCCCGTGGCCTCAATACAGGACGTAGGGTGGGTTCTCGAACCCACGCGGTACGAGGTTGGCAAGTGCCTGGGCGCGACCTTGCCGATGGCTTCAAATGAGTGCGGGCTGACAAAAATGAATGTTCGACCCGGAGCCGTTGGACCGCGTGGGTTCGAGAACCCACCCTACGAGTCTACGAGTCAGCGATCGGCATCCTTCTCCGCCGGCGCCAGCGCCACGTCGAACCGGACCAGGTCCCCGGCGCTGACCTGTTTCGCCGACGCCGGCGGATCGATCTTCCCGATCGCGAACCCCGGCTGCACCTGCACGATCGACAGCGTGCCGACCGGTGCTTCCACCGTGCCGAGCGGCGCCAGCGGGTCGCTGCCGTAGACCTGCTGGCGTGGGTCGGCACGGTAGACCACGAGCTGGTCGCCCGGCGCCACCGAGGAGGTGCTGCCGGCGTCGATGAAGACGCGCTCGCCCTGCACCTGCACCACCTTGGCCATGAAGGGTAGCGGCGCCAGGTCCTGGGCGATCTGGTCGACGCCTTCGTCGAGCGCGCGCAGGATCGCGCCCCCGAACGGCGTGGCGGCGAAGCTGGCGCTCCCGAAAGGCTTGTCGCGGCCGACGCGTTGCTCGCCCACGCCTTCGGCCACCGCCGTGCGGCGCGCGATGAGGGCGCCGGACAGGCCGTCGTAGACGTAGAAGGCGATCTCGATGCGGCGCGCATCCTTCTTGATCAAACCGTAATAGGCCGGCTTGCCGAACTTGCTTGCGTCGACGATCTCGCCGGCGATGACGAACTGGGCGTCGTGCATGGTGGCGATGCGGCGCACCGCGGCCAGGTCGGTGGCCGGGCCGCTGGCGCCGGGTGCGATCACGTAGGGGCTGTCCTTGCCGAGGAATTTGCCGCTGCCGCTCAAGCGGCGCAGCAGTTCCTGCGGCAGGCGGGTGGCGATGTTGTCGACGTCGTCGAGCTGCGGCGAGCTGCGCACGTGGAAGGGCGTGACGACGATCTTCTTGCGGTAGGCGAGGTTGAGGTTGCCGCGCGGACGTGCTTCCTCTTCCTCCACCTGGACGCGCACGTGAAGCAACTGGCCGGTCTGCCACTCGCGCACGATGCTGTAGCGGTCGAATTCGGCGGCCGGCTGGATGCGGCTGCTCTCGAGGATATTGCCGCGCGTGCTGGCGCCGGCGGCGACGTCGACGCGGGCGGCGCTGCGCAGCCCG
>DNCF01000376.1 GCA_003484545.1 Massilia sp.
GGAAGCTGTGTCGTTTCATTGCAATCCTCAATGTGCGGGGCCAGGGCGGGGCGACGGCGGTGTACGTGGCGCACCCGGCGCACCCGGCGGCGTGCCTGCCGCAGGGCCGGGCGGGGTGCCCGGGACGCCCGCTTTCACGTCCTCGTACCAGAGCGAGTGGTGGGCCTTGGCCCAGTTCTCGTCGACGGTGCCGTGGCGCATGGCCTCGTAGGCGCCCGGCGTGCCCCAGGTGCCGATGTAGATGTGCCCCATGGCGGCCGCGATGTAGAAGGTGGCGCCGATGATGTGCAGGTAGTTCGCGACCTGCAGGACATAGCGGGTCTGGCCGAAGTTCACGAAGTTCAGCACCAGGCCGGTGATCGACATCACCAACCCCAGCAGGGTGACGCCGAACCAGAACCAGCTCTTCTCGCCGGCGTTGAAGTAGCCGGCCGGCACGTGCTTGTGCGAGACCAGTCCCCCGCCCTGCTTCACCCACTCCAGGTCCTTGCGGTTGTAGAAGTTACGGCGCAGGAAGGTGATGAACATCACGATCGAGCACAGGATGAACAGCGGCCCGACGAAGTTGTGCACGTACTTCGAGATCCACGCGACCCAGGAAAAGAAGTCGTGTCCCATCCAGGGCAGCAGGATCTTCTTGCCGAAGGTGATGATCAGCCCGGTAATGGCGAGCAGGATGAAGCTGATCGCCGTGGCCCAGTGCACCTGGCGGTCCCAGCGGCTGAAGCGCTGCAGCTTGCGTCCGGACTGCGGCTCTTCGCGCGCCGGTCCGATCGCCTTGTAGAACAGGAAGATCAACAGCGGCACGCCGATCAGGATGGTGCCGGCGATCGAGGCGATCGGACCGTTGCGCAGGGTGCGCCAGGTGTTGCCGCCACGCTGGACGATGACGTTGCCTTCGCTTTCGCCATACTGGCCGAGGAAGTGGCGGTCCATGTGCACGCGCCCGGATTCCGAGGACATCAAACCCGGCTCGCGGGCACGCGAGTCGCCCTCGATCTGCAGCATGGTCTGTTCCTCGGCGTAGGCCGGCTCGGCACGCCCGTTCGGCACCGCGCCCCAGGCGGCGGTCAGGGTAAAGCTTCCAAGCAGCGCCAGCATCAAGGCCAGCATGGCGCGCAGGACAGACAGGTTCGCTCGCATGGCAGGACTCCTCAGGGGTTGGCGCGGTTGTATTCGTTCTGCTTCTGGTTGCGGTTCTGGATCGTCGCCGACCAGGCCAGGCGGTCATTGTGGAAATGCGTCTGGAAAGGGCGATTGTCTTCCTTGCCGGCATATTCGCCGCGGATCCACTCGGGATGCTGGTCGACTTCCAGGCAACCGGTCAGCAGCAACAGCGGCAGGGCCAGGATCAGGTAGCGTGGCTTCTTCATTGCGGGAACCTCCCGCCGCCGTTCTGGAAGTCGCCGACTTCCTGGTTCTCGCGCGGCAGGTCGCCCTTGGCCTTGATTTCGCCGCCGCGCTTCGGGCGGCCGTAGGCGATCTTCCAGCCCCACAGCTCGGGGCCGTAGCCGCGGGTTTCCACGCGCTGGCGGTAGATGTCGGCGATCAGGTCGGCTTCGCCGCCGAGCAGGGCCTTGGTGCCGCACATTTCGGCGCAGGCCGGCAGCTTGCCTTCGGCGATGCGGTTGCGGCCGTATTTCTTGAACTCGGCTTCCGAGGTGTCCGGTTCCGGGCCGCCGGCGCAGAAGGTGCACTTGTCCATCTTGCCGCGATGGTTGAACAGGCCGCTGCCGGCGAACTGCGGGGCGCCGAACGGGCAGGCGTAATAGCAGTAGCCGCAGCCGATGCACTGGTCCTTGCTGTGCAGGACGATGCCGTCCTCGGTATGGTAGATGCAGTTGGTCGGGCACACCGCCAGGCAAGGCGCGTCGGTGCAATGCATGCAGGCGACCGAGACCGAGCGCTCGCCCGGCACGCCGTCGTTGATCGTCACCACGCGCCGGCGGTTCACGCCCCAGGGCGTCTCGTGCTCGTTCTTGCAGGCGGTCACGCAGCCGTTGCAGTCGATGCAACGCTCGGTATCGCAAATAAACTTCATCCTCGCGGCCATGTCAGCCTCCTCTGCTCTGCTTGTCTTTGTCTGCGCATGTCCGCCGGGTCAGGCCCGCACCACGCGGCACATCGAAACCTTGGTTTCCTGCATCATCGTCACGGCGTCGTAACCGTAAGTCCAGCCGGTATTGATGGCTTCGCCGCGCACCGTCGGCGCGCCGTCCTCGGGGTAGTGCTTCTCCAGGTCCTCGCCCATCCACCAGCCGCCGAAGTGGAACGGCGCCCACACCAGGCCGATCGGCACGCGTTCGGTGACCATCGCCATCATCTTCAGGCGCGCGCCGGTGGGCGTCTCGACCCAGACGTATTCGCCGATGCGGGCGCCGATCTGGGCCGCGTCCTTCGGGTTGATCTCGACGAACATGTTCTGCTGCAGCTCGGCCAGCCAGGGGTTGGAACGGGTTTCCTCGCCGCCGCCCTCGTACTCGACCAGGCGGCCCGAGGTCATGATCAACGGGAAGTCCTTCGAGTAATCCATCGCCTGCACCGCCTTGTAGAGCGTCGGCAGGCGCAGGAAGTTGGCCTTGTCGTCGTAGGTCGGGTACTTGGCGACCAGGTCGCGGCGCGGCGACAGCAGCGGCTCGCGGTGGGTCGGGATCGGGTCCGGGAAGTTCCACACGTTGCAGCGCGCCCGGGCATTGCCGAACGGCGCGCAGCCGTGCGAGATGACGACGCGGATGATGCCGCCGGACAGGTCGGTCTTCCAGTTCTTGCCCTCGGCCATGGCCTGCTCGGCCGGCGTGAGTTCGTTCCACCAGCCCAGTTTTTTCAGGAACACGTGGTCGAACTCGGGGTAGCCGACGTCGAGCTGGCTGTCCTTGTTGGTCGAGCCGTCGGCCGCCAGCAGGCTTTGGCCGTTGTGCTCGACGCCCCAGTTGGCCCGGAACGGCAGGCCGCCCTCGGCCACGCTCTTGTTCAGGTCGTACAGGATGGGCGTGCCGGGGTGCTTCATTTCCGGCGTGCCCCAGCACGGCCACGGCAGGCCGTAGTAGTCGCCCTTGCAGGGGCCGTGGTCGGCGCGCAGCGTGGTCGGGTTGAAGGTGTGCTTGTTCTCCATGTGGAGCTTGAGGCGCTCGGGCGAGCAGCCCGTGTAGCCGATGGTCCAGCAGGAGCGGTTGATTTCGCGCAGGATGTCCTCGACCACCGGCTCGTTCATAACGACCTTGATGTTCTTGCACAGTTCGTTGTGGAAGCCGAGCTTCTTCGCGAACAGGTACATGATCTCGTGGTCGGTCTTGCACTCGAACAGCGGCATGATGACGCGCTCGCGCCACTGGATCGAGCGGTTCGAGGCGGTGCACGAGCCCTGCGTTTCGAACTGCGAGGCCGCCGGCAGCAGGTAGACGCCGTCGGTGCGGCCGTGCATCGACGCCGTCATGCTCGGATAGGGGTCGATCACGACCAGCATGTCGAGCTTCTGCATGGCCGCCTTCATGTCCGGCAGGCGGGTCTGGCTGTTCGGCGCATGGCCCCAGTAGAACACGGCCTTCAGATTCGACGGCTGGTCGACGTACTGGTTCTGTTCGTTCACCGCGTCGAACCAGCGCGAGACCGTGATGCCGGGCTTTTCCATCAGCTCCTTCGAGCCGAAGCGCGACATGATCCAGTTGTAGTCCACGCCCCAGACGTTCGCGAAGTGCTTCCAGGCGCCCTCGGCCAGGCCGTAGTAGCCGGGCAGCGAGTCGCCGTTCGGGCCGACGTCGGTCGCGCCCTGCACGTTGTCGTGGCCGCGGTAGATGTTGGCGCCGCCGCCGGGAACGCCGATGTTGCCCAGCGCCAGCTGCAGGATCGAGAGCGCGCGCACGTTGGCGGTGCCGACGTGGTGCTGGGTGATGCCCATGCACCAGACCACGGACGACGGCCGGTTGGTGGCGAGCATCTCGGCGGCGGTGCGGACCGTCGCTTCCGGCACGCCGGTGATGTCGGAAACCTTGTCGGGCGTCCATTTCGCCACTTCCTTGCGCACGTCGTCCATGCCGTAGGTGCGCGCGGCGATGAATTCCTTGTCTTCCCAGCCGTTGTTGAAGATGTGCCAGAGGATGCCCCAGACCAGCGGGATATCGGTGCCCGGGCGCACGCGCACGTAGTGGTGGGCGAAGCGCGCCGTGCGCGTGAAGCGCGGGTCGATCACGATCATCTTCGCGCCCAGTTCCTTGGCGTGCAGGAAGTGCAACATCGAGATCGGGTGGGCCTCGGCCGGATTCGAGCCGATGAAGAGCACGGCCTTGCTGTGGTGCAGGTCGTTGAACGAGTTCGTCATCGCGCCGTAGCCGAAGGTCTGGGCCACGCCCGCGACGGTCGTCGAGTGGCAGATGCGCGCCTGGTGGTCGCAGTTGTTCGAGCCCCAGAACGAGACCCACTTGCGCAGCAGGTAGGCCTGCTCGTTGTTGTGCTTCGAGCTGCCGATCACCATCAGCGCGTCGGGTCCGGACTTCTGGCGCAGCTCGATCAGCTTGTCGCCGATCTCGTTGATCGCCTGGTCCCAGGAGATGCGGGTGTACTTGCCGTTCACCAGCTTCATCGGATAGCGCAGGCGGTGCTCGCCGAAGCCGTGCTCGCGCACCGAGGCGCCCTTGGCGCAGTGGGCGCCCATGTTGATCGGCGAATCGAAGGCCGCTTCCTGGCGCACCCAGACGCCGTTGGCGACCACCGCCTCGACCGAGCAGCCGACCGAGCAGTGGCTGCAGACGGTGTGCTTGATCTCGGTCTTGACCGGCGCATCGGCCACCGGGTCGGCCGCCTGGGCCGGCTCGATGACGTTCAGCGGCAACTGGCGCGCCAGGGCGCCGGCGCCGGCCGCGACGCCGGCCCCGACCAGGAACCTGCGCCGCTTCAGGCCCCGATTGGCGCCCTGCTTGCTCGAACTCTTCACTAAGGACATGTCTGGTCTCCGGTCCCGCTCACCAGTAGGCGGCGGTTTGGTAGTAACGGCGGATGTGCTCGGTCTCGTGGTAGCCGCGCTTGACCTGCGGCTTGGCGGCCTCGCTTGGCTTCATCTCGGGCTTGGCCTCGGCGCCGCCGGCGACCGCGGCCAGGGCGCCCAGCGGCGCGGCCTTCAGGAAGCTGCGGCGT
>DNCF01000007.1 GCA_003484545.1 Massilia sp.
GAACACCGGGCTCAGGTGGGTCTTGCCGTAGACCGAATCGCCGACCAGGCCGAAGCCGATCGACAGCATGTGCACGCGGATCTGGTGGGTGCGGCCGGTCTCGAGCGAGCAGCGCACCAGGCTGACCGGGCGGCGGTCGAGCATGCCGCTGGCGACGCGCTCGTAATGGGTGATCGCGGGCTTCGCGCCCAGGCCGGTCGAGACCGCCATCTTGACGCGGTCCTTCGGGTGCCGTCCCATCGGCGCATTGATGGTGCCCGAGAGATTCGGGGTGCCCCACACCAGGGCGAAGTACTCGCGCTTGACGCTGCGCGCCTGCAGCTGGCGCACCAGGTCGGTCTGGGCCGCCAGGGTCTTGCCGACCACCATCAGGCCGCTGGTGTCCTTGTCCAGGCGGTGCACGATGCCGGCGCGCGGCACCGACGCCAGTTGCGGCGCATGGTGCAGCAGGCCGTTGAGCAGCGTGCCCGACCAGTTGCCGGCGCCCGGATGCACGACCAGGCCGGCCGGCTTGTTGATCACCAGGATGTGCTCGTCCTCGTGGACGATGTTCAGGGCGATCGCTTCCGGGGCGAAGGCAGTGTCCTCCGGCGCCGGCTGCGGTTCGACGACCACGGTCTCGTCGCCGTAGGCGGTGTCCTTGCCGCGCGCCGGCTTGCCGTCGACCAGCACGTGGCCCTGCTCGAACCACAGCTGCAGGCGGCTGCGCGAGAACTGCGGCACCAGGCCGGCGACGACCTTGTCGAGGCGCTGGCCGCAGGCCTGGGCATCCAGGTGCAGGGTGATCGGCGTCAGGTCGATGCCGCCGGCAAGGGGAAACTCGGCGACGATCTCGTCGTCGAAATCGGAGTCCAGGGGTAATTCCGCCGAATTCGGCGCAGGAGTTAATATCACGTCAGTCCCATCGGCTATAATCAGCCGTTCGTTGAATCTCGGTAAAACTTTTCTGCAAAAAGCTATGCAAAAAAAATTGTTGGTGGTGCTTGCTACGAGTGCCTTGTTGGGCCTGTCGGGCTGCGGCATGTTGCCGAAGAAGACAGACGCCACCCAAAATCAGTCAGCGGAGAAATTATACGCTGAGGCACGCGAAGAGATGGCCGGCGGCCACTACGAAGCAGCAATCCAGCTGTTCCGCCGCCTGGAAGCGAACTACCCCTTCGGCACCTATGCCGCCCAGGCCCAGATGGAAATCGCCTACGCCCACTACAAGGCGCAGGACCAGGCCGAGGCCTTGGCCGCGGTCGAACGCTTCATCAAGCTGCACCCGAACCATCCCCAGGTCGACTACATGTACTACCTGCGCGGACTGGTCAACTTCAACGACCAGATCGGCTTCATGAGCGTGCTGTATTCCCAGGATCCGTCCGAGCGCGATCCGCGGGCGACCCGCGAAGCCTTCGCCGCCTTCAAGGCCCTGGTCGACCGTTTCCCGAACAGCAAGTATGCGCCCGACTCGATCGCGCGCATGAACTACCTGATCAACGCGATGGCCGCCTACGAGGTCCACGTCGCGAATTATTACTATCGCCGCGGCGCCTACCTGGCCGCCGTCAACCGCGCCCAGAACGCGGTGTCGGACTACAGCGAATCGCCGTCGCGCGAGGAAGCGCTGTTCATCATGATCCGCTCCTACGACAAGCTCGGCATGTTCGACCTGCGCGACGACACCCAGCGCGTGTTCCAGCTGAACTACCCGAACAGCCGCTTCATGGGCGGCAAGGGCAGCGGCGACGCGCCATGGTGGAAGTTCTGGTCGAAGTCGGGCGCCAAGCCGGCGCCGAAGGACGTGACGAAATAATTCAGGCGCCGCGGAAATGACGTAGGGTGGGCACGGAGTGCCCACCCTACGTCGCTTCATGCCTCCACTTTTCGGCGGAACACCCAGCTGCGCTCACCCGACTCCGACGGCACGAAGGCATAGCCGTCGACGTCGAATTCCTTCAGCTGCTCCGGATCGGTGATGCCCTTCTCGATCGCATAGCGCGCCATCATGCCGCGTGCGCGCTTGGCGAAGAAGGAGATGATCTTGTATTTTCCGTTCTTCCAGTCCTCGAACACCGGCGTAATGACGGGCACGTCGAGCAGCTTCGGCTTCACCGACTTGAAGTACTCTTCCGACGCCAGGTTGACCAGCGCCGAGGAGCCGGTCTTGGCGAGCTCGGCATTCAGCGCGCGGGTGATGCGCTCGCCCCAGAAGGTGTAGAGGTCCTTGCCGCCGGGATTGGCCAGCTTCGTGCCCATTTCCAGGCGATACGGGTGGATCAGGTCGAGCGGGCGCAGCAGGCCGTACAGGCCCGACAGGATGCGCAGGCGGGCCTGGGCAAAGGCGATCGCCTTTGCGTCGAGGCTGCGCGCATCGAGCCCGGCATACACGTCGCCGTTGAAGGCCATCACGGCCTGGTGGCCTTCGCTGTGGTCCGCGGTCCAGCTGGCATAGCGCGCCACATTGAGCACCGACAGGCTGTCGGAAATATGCATCAGGTCGCCGACCTGGCCGGGCGACAAATCGCGCAGGACGCCGATCAACTGGCCGGCGCGGTCGATGAAGTCGGGAAGCGTGTGATCCTGGGTCGGGGATGGGGTGTCGAGGTCGAGCGACTTGGCAGGCGATAAAACAATCAGCATCGTAAACGTAAAAGCAATTAAGTCCCTATATGATACCTGCTTCCGAACAACGCATTGTTCTCGACACCAACGTCTGCCTGGACCTGTTCGTCTTTCGCGACCCGCGCTGGGAACGGCTGCTGCGCGCGCTCGAAGGCGGCGAAGTCCAGGCCCTGACCCGTGCCGATTGCCGCGACGAATACCTGGTCGTGCTGCACTACCCGCACCTGCCGCTGGACGAGGCATCGCGCCGTGAAGCGCAGGAACGTTTCGACGCCCTGATTACCGTGGTGGCGCCGGACAGCAAACCGATCCGTCTGCCCGTCTGCACCGACCGCGATGACCAGAAATTCCTGGAGATCGCGCGCGACGCCGGCGCCCAGGTCCTGGTCACCAAGGACAAGGCCCTGCTCAAGCTCGGCCGCAAGACGGTGCAGGCCGGCCTGTTCCGCATCATGCTGCCGGAAGCGTGGACCAAGGCACAACTTGCCCTCGCGGTAGAATGAGCGGACCGCAACCACTGTCCCGATCATGAGCACCCCAGCACTGCAATCGCGCCTGCCGGCCGTCGGCACCACCGTCTTCTCCACGATGTCGGCCCTCGCCGCCGAACACGGCGCCGTGAATCTCGGCCAGGGCTTCCCCGACTTCGGCTGCGACCCGCGCCTGCTCGACTACGTGAACGAGGCCATGCGCGCCGGCCACAACCAGTACCCGTTGATGAGCGGCGTGCCGGCCCTGCGCGAAGTGATCGCGGGCAAGATCGGCCGCCTCTACGGCCGCGCCTACGACCCCAACCTGGAAATCACGGTCACGGCCGGCGCGACCCAGGCGCTGACCACCGCCATCCTCTGCTGCGTGCATCCGGGCGAGGAAGCGATCGTCATCGAGCCGGCCTACGACAGCTATGCGCCGGCGATCGCCCTGGCCGGCGGCGTGACGGTTCCGGTGACGATGGACGTGGGTCCCGAGGGCTACACCCTGCCCTGGGACAAGGTGGCGGCGGCGGTCGGCCCGCGCACCCGGCTCATCGTCATCAATTCGCCGCACAACCCGACCGGCTCCATCCTGCGCCGCGCCGACCTGGAGCGCCTGGCGGCGATCGTCGACGGCACCGATATCCTGATCCTGTCCGACGAAGTCTACGAACACATGGTCTACGACGGCCAGCACCACGCTTCGGTCGCGACGCATCCGGTGCTGGCCGAGCGCGCCTTCGTGGTCTCGAGCTTCGGCAAGACCTACCATGTGACCGGCTGGAAGGTCGGCTACGTGGCGGCGCCCGCGGCCCTCACCGCCGAGTTCCGCAAGGTCCACCAGTACAATGTGTTCACTGTGAACACGCCAATGCAGCACGGCCTCGCGCGCTACATGGCCGACCCGGCGCCCTACCTTGAGCTGCCGGCCTTCTACCAAAAGAAGCGCGACCTGTTCCGCGCCGGACTGGCGGACACCCGCTTCGAGCTGCTGCCGGCCGACGGCACCTATTTCCAGTGCGTGCGCTACGACGCCATCTCGACACTGCCGGAAACCGAGTTCGCCAAGTGGCTGACCGCCGAGTTCCAGGTCGCCGCGATTCCCGTCTCGCCCTTCTATAGCCAGCCGCGGGAGTCGGGCATCGTGCGCTTCTGCTTCGCCAAGCAGGACGAGACCTTGCGCCTGGCGCTGGCGAGGCTGGCCAGGCTGTAAGCCTAGCGCGGCAGGGGCGACCGCGGGCCCGCGGCCGGCGCCGTCCCAAAGCGGGCGTGCGCCGGGCGCAACCCGGACAGCAGCGCCGTCAGCACCAGCGCCAGACTCGCGCCGAGCAGCGGTCCATTCCCGAAACGCATGAAGGGCGTGGTTCCCTGCATCATCTCCACCTCGCCGTCGAGCACGGCCGTCACCTCGTCGGGCAGCGCCGCGCGCAACTTGCCGTCGGGGCCGGCGATGGCGCTGCCGCCGGAATTGGCCACCTGGACGAATACCCGTCCCGTCTCGCGGGCGCGCATCTGGCCGGCCTGCAGGTGCTGGGCCGCGGCATAGCTGCCGTCGAACCAGCCGAAATTGGTGATGTTCACGAGCAGGCCGGCGCCCGCCGCCTTGCCGGCGGTCGCGGTGTCGAACAGCGATTCGAAACAGATGCCAAGCGCGACGCTTCCTTTCGGCAGGACCAGCGGCGCCTGCCCGGGCTCGCCCGGCGCCAGCGCGCCGAATTCCCGGTAGATCCGTGCGGTGAGCCATGTGGCCCAGGGCCAGGTCTGCTCGCCCAGGGGCACCAGGTGCACCTTGTCGTAACGGTAGTCGTACAAGCGATTGCTCCCGTCGGGCAAGAGCGCGATCGCACTGTTGGCGCCGATGCGCTTGCCGCCGCGCGCGCCGAAGCTCCCGATGGGCAGCGCACTGCGGCGGGCACGCGCGATGCCGCGCCACTGCTCCAGCACCGCGGCGGGCATGGCGTCCCAGGACAGCGGCAGGGCCGTCTCCGGCATCAGGGTCAACTCGGCGGCGCCGGCCGCGGCGAGCGTCGCATAGCGGCTGGCTGCCTCGGCCAGCCCGGCGGCGCTCATCTTCTCATACTGCGGGACGTAGCCCTGGATCAGCCGCACGGACAGGCGCTCGCCGGTCGGCGTCGTCCAGCGCGGCAAGGACAGCACGGCGCACGCCAGCGCGACCGCGGCCATGCACGCCCCCAGGCGCAGCGCG
>DNCF01000008.1 GCA_003484545.1 Massilia sp.
CGGTTCGGGCTCGGGTTCGCGCTCGGGCTCGGGTTCCGGCATGCGCGGCGGCACGCCTGAGCAGCACGCCGAAGCCGGTCGCCAGAGCCACAAGAACGACGGCAACAAGCAGTCCGGTTCGGGCTCGGGTTCGCGTTCGGGCTCGGGTTCGGGCATGCGCGGCGGCACCCCGGAGCAGCACGCCGAAGCCGGCCGTCAAAGCCACAAGAACGACAACAAGCGTTAATTCGCTTGCCTCCGTCTGCTGACGCGACGGCGGACGAAGAAAAGCCCGGTACGCCATGCGTGCCGGGCTTTTTCATTCCCGGCTACTTTTTATCGGCTTCCTTTTTTATCGGTTTCATTTTTCCGATTTGTGGAATATATCGGTATTTGCAAGAAACGGGAAATATGCAAATATTTAATTGTCGAGTTAACTCGACTGCAAATATTATTTGCATGAAATGATTACCAATAAAATCTTCCGGAATTGGCGCACCGTTTCCCCGGCTTGCCGAATCGCTTGCTGCAAGCGGCACTGCCATGTCCAACGCGCAGCGGCGGTCGCGCCAATAAAAAAAGGCCGACAACGGCCTTCACCGCCGAAACGGTGACTGCCGTGCCGGCCGCGCGGGACGCGCCTTCAGATATTGCGCAGGATCGCTCCCTTGGGCGGCGCGAAATCGGCGACGTCGTCGATCATGCGCGCGGTCTTGGCGTCGCGCGAGTTCAGGTGCAGGTCGGAATACTGGTGGATGCCCCACTGCTCGGGCGTCAGCTCGATGTGCTTGCGCAGGATGGATTCGGTGCGCGCATCGTCGGCGCGCAGGCCTTCGACGATGATGTTGAGCGCATCCGGACGCGAGCCCGGGGACGCGGTCGCGTGCGACTTGTGCACCATGAAACGCGCCGTCTCGCTGGCATAGCGCCGGGTGCCTGCCAGGTACATGATGACGGCGATCGAGGCCACCGCCCCGCCGTTGTACATCACGAACTCGACAGGCGAGTTCGACAGGAAGTTGTACAGGCACAGCCCGTCGCTGACGTAGCCGCCGTTCGACTGCACCAGCACGTGGGCCCGCTCGATCCCATCCTCGGTCATGTGGCCGACCGCCTCGAACACCCGGTGCACCATGTCGCTGTTGACGTCGCCCGACAGCGTGAACCAGGCTTCCTTCTCGTGTTTGGTTTGATCTTCGCTCATAGTCTTCTTACCCGAAAAGTGACGGCCCCAGTGTAACAAATGGAGCAAAAAGCCCGCGCGCATGCACGCCAACGGTGCGCAGGCCTGGCAAACCCCTCCTTTTGTTGACAGCGGTTCAAGGCTCGCATATTCTCCGGGGTCTTGACCGGGAGAGCGCAGCACCACGCTGCCGCCGAAGGGGCATCACCCAAAAACTCTCAGGCAAAAGGACCGGTCAGGGGTCGGCGCGCGATGCGGGCCGGACCAACTCTGGAGAGCGGCCCGGCGAACAGACCGGCCCACCGAAGGGGCAGGCGGACATCCGCTATCTCTCAGGTACCAAGGACAGAGGGGCGCGCAGCGCACGCAGGGCCGCACCGCGGCGGCGTGCCGCTCCCTTATACTTCTGCCCTGAGGACACCATGACGCTCAAAGCGACCCCGCTCAATTCCGCACACCGCGCACTCGGCGCCAAGATGGTCGATTTCGGCGGTTGGGACATGCCCGTCAACTACGGTTCGCAGATCGAAGAACACCACGCCGTGCGTAGCGACGCCGGCATGTTCGACGTCTCGCACATGTGCGTGGTCGACCTCGAGGGCGCCAACGCGCGTAACTTCCTGCGCGGCCTGCTGGCCAACAACGTCGACAAGCTGCAGACCCCGGGCAAGGCGCTCTACTCGGCCATGCTGAACCCCGAGGGCGGCGTGATCGACGACCTGATCGTCTACTTCTTCCGCGAAGACTGGTTCCGCCTGGTCGTGAATGCCGGCACCGCCGAGAAGGACGTGGCCTGGATGCGCCAGCAGAACGACGCCACCGGCAGCGGCCTGACGATCACCCAGCGCCGCGATGGCGAGAATGCAATCGCCCTGGTCGCCGTGCAGGGCCCGAACGCCCGCGCCAAGGTCTGGCAGGTGCTGCCCCAGGCCCAGGCCGCCACCGAAACCATGAAGCCCTTCAACGTCGCGATCGTCGCCGACACCGCCTTCGGCGAAGCCATGGTCGCGCGCACCGGCTACACCGGCGAGGACGGCTTCGAGATCGGCGTGCCGGCGACCCAGGTCGAAGCGCTGTGGAACGCCTTGATTGCCGCCGGCGTCAAGCCGGCCGGCCTGGGCGCGCGCGACACCCTGCGCCTGGAAGCGGGCATGAACCTCTACGGCCAGGACATGGACGAATCGGTCAACCCGCTCGACGCCGGCCTGGGCTGGACCGTCGACCTGGCCTCGGAACGCGACTTCATCGGCAAGGCGGCGCTGCAGGCGAAAGGCCAGCAGACCCAGTTCGTCGGCCTGATCCTGCGCGAAAAAGGCGGCATCCTGCGCGCCCACCAGAAAGTCATCGCTGCATCGGGTAACGCCGGCGAGATCACCAGCGGCACCTTCAGCCCGACCATGCAGCAGGCGATCGCGCTGGCGCGCGTGCCGATGGACGTGCAGGTCGGCGACACCGTGCACGTCGAGATCCGCGACAAGAAGCTGGCCGCCTCCGTGGTCAAGCTGCCATTCGTGCGCAACGGCAAAGTGCTGGCCGCCTGAACCGAACATCCCAGTCTTATAATTACGCCTCATCCCAACCAGGAGCCCCCTAAATGAACATCCCAGCCGACCTGAAATACACCGAGTCCCACGAGTGGGTCCGTCTCGAAGCCGACGGCACCCTGACCGTCGGCATCACCGAATACGCACAGGACGCCCTGGGCGACATCGTGTTCGTCGAACTGCCGCAGGTCGGCAAGGCCTTCACCGCCGGCGACGACGCCGCCGTGGTCGAGTCGGTGAAAGCCGCCAGCGACATCTACGCGCCGGTCTCGGGCACCGTCACCGCCGTCAACCAGCCGGTCGCCGACGCGCCGGACTCGATCAACCAGGACGCCTACGGCGCCTGGCTGTTCAAGCTGCAGCCGAGCGACCCGAACGCGATCAACGGCCTGATGGATGCCGACGCCTACGGCAAGACCACCGATCATTGATGTTCGCAGGGTGGACGGCGTCGCCGTCCACCCTGTAGCGCGCCAAGCCGCGCACCCTGCACCACCAAATTCCAATCCCACGGCGCTTCCCGCGCCAGCTCTTTTGGCCTCTACCATGACCCGCACCAGCCTCACCCAACTTGAAGCACGCGACGCGTTCATTCCGCGCCATATCGGTCCTTCCGAATCCGAACAGGCAGCGATGCTGTCGACCCTCGGCTACGCATCGCGCGCCGCGCTGATCGACGCCGTCGTCCCCGCGAACATCCGCCGCAAGGACGTCCTGGACCTGGGCCAGTTCGTCGAGCCGCGCAGCGAAGAAGACGCGCTCGCCACGTTGAAGGCGCTGGCGTCGAAGAACAAGGTCATGAAGTCGATGATCGGCCAGGGCTACTACGGCACCCACACCCCGAAGGTCATCCTGCGCAACATCTTCGAGAACCCGGCATGGTACACCGCCTACACCCCGTACCAGCCTGAGATCTCGCAGGGCCGCCTGGAAGCGATCCTGAACTTCCAGCAGATGATCACCGACCTCACCGGCATGGGCATCGCCAACTCGTCGATGCTCGACGAAGGCACCGCCGCCGCCGAAGCGATGACGCTGCTGCAGCGCGTCGGCAAGTCGGCCTCGAAGGTCTTCTACGTCGCCGACGACGTGCTGCCGCAGACCCTGGAAGTGGTCCAGACCCGCGCCAAGCCGATCGGCGTCGAAGTGCGCGTGATCGCCGCCGCCGAGATCGAGAAGCTCGAAGAAACCTGCTTCGGCGTGCTGCTGCAATACCCGGGCGTGAACGGCGAAGTGCGCGACTACCGCGCCGCCGTCGAGCACCTGCACGCAATGGGCGCGATGGTCGTCGTGGCCGCCGACCTGCTGGCCCTGACGATGCTGGCCGCGCCGGGCGAATGGGGCGCCGACGTTGTCGTCGGCAACAGCCAGCGCTTCGGCGTGCCGCTCGGTTTCGGCGGCCCGCACGCCGGCTACCTGGCCACCCGCGACGAATACAAGCGCAGCATGGCCGGCCGCCTGGTCGGCGTCACCGTCGACGCGCAAGGCAACCAGGCCTACCGCCTGGCGCTGCAGACCCGCGAACAGCACATCCGCCGCGAAAAGGCGACCTCGAACATCTGCACCGCCCAGGTGCTGCTGGCCGTGATGGCCGGCATGTACGCGGTCTACCACGGCCCGCAGGGCCTGAAGCGCATCGCCCAGCGCGTGCACCGCCAGGCCGCGATCCTGGCCGCCGGCCTGAAGTCGCTCGGCGCCGAGGTCCTGAACACGACGTATTTCGACACGCTGACGGTCAAGGGCGACGCGCAGGCGCTGCACGCCGCCGCCGAAGCCGCCGGCGTCAACCTGCGCCGCATCGACGACCAGCACGTCGGCGTGTCGCTCGACGAAACCACCACCCGCGACGACCTGGCCCTGCTGTTCTCGATCTTCGGCAACGGTAAGCAAGTTGATATCGACGCCCTGGACAGCGACGTGCAGGACGCCTACCCGGCCGCCCTGGCCCGCACCAGCGCCTACCTGACCCACCCGACCTTCAACCGCTACCACGCCGAGCACGAGATGCTGCGCTACCTGCGCTCGCTGGCCGACAAGGACCTGGCGCTGGACCGCACCATGATCCCGCTGGGCTCGTGCACCATGAAGCTGAACGCGACCTCGGAAATGATCCCGGTCACCTGGCCCGAGTTCTCGAACATCCACCCGTTCGCGCCGGAAGACCAGACCGTCGGCTACCGCGAGATGATCGCCCAGCTGGAAGCGATGCTGTGCGCCGCCACCGGCTACGCCGCGATCTCGCTGCAGCCGAACGCCGGCTCGCAGGGCGAATACGCCGGCCTGCTCGTCATCCAGAAGTACCACGAGTCGCGCGGCGAAGGCCACCGCAACGTCTGCCTGATCCCGTCGTCGGCGCACGGCACCAACCCGGCATCGGCCAGCATGGTCGGCATGAAGGTCGTGGTCACCGCCTGCGACGAGAACGGCAACGTCGACCTGGCCGACCTGAAGGCCAAGGCCGAGCAGTACAGCAAGGATCTCGCCTGCGTGATGGTCACCTACCCGTCGACCCACGGCGTGTTCGAGGAAGGCATCAAGGAACTGTGCGAGATCGTGCACCAGCACGGCGGCCAGGTGTACGTGGACGGCGCCAACATGAACGCGATGGTCGGCGTGGCCGCGCCGGGCGCCTTCGGCGGCGACGTCAGCCACCTGAACCTGCACAAGACCTTCTGCATCCC
>DNCF01000370.1 GCA_003484545.1 Massilia sp.
GCCGAGACCGCCGCGCCGGCCATGATCGACGCCGCCGGCGCCGCGCCGATGGCCAAGGTCGAAGTCGCCGGCAAGAGCGAAGGCGGCATCCTCGCCGAACGTCCGTCCTCGCCGAAGTACACCGAGAAGCTGGTCGATACCGCGCAATCCGTGCAGGTCATCAAGAAGGAACTGATCGAGCAGCAAGGCGCCCTCACCCTGACCGAGGCGCTGCGCAATAGCCCGGGCGTGGGCGCCTTTTTCCTGGGCGAGAACGGCAACACGACCACCGGCGACGCCATCTTCATGCGCGGCTTCGACACCTCGGGCAGCATTTTCGTCGACGGCGTGCGCGACGTCGGCTCGATCTCGCGCGATGTCTTCAACCTCGAGCAGATCGACGTGGTGAAGGGCCCGGCCGGCACCGACAATGGCCGCGGCGCGCCGACCGGATCGGTGAACCTGGTCACGAAGAAGGCGCGCCTGGACGACGTATCGAGCGCCTCCGCCACCGTCGGCAGCGCCTCGCAGAAACGCCTTACCGCCGACGTCAACCGCGTGCTGGACGCGGAGCGCGGCATCGCCCTGCGCCTGAACGCGATGGCCCAGGATTCGGGCCGTCCGGCGCGCGACGTCGTCAACGACAAGCGCTGGGCCGTGGCCCCGAGCATCGCCTTCGGCCTGAACGGGCCGACGCGCGTGATCCTCGACTACCTGCACGTCAAGCAGGACAACATCCCGGACGGCGGCGTGCCGACCGTGGGCCTGCCCGGCTACACCAGCCCGGACCGCGCGAACAAGCCGGAACTGTCGAACGCCGCGCCGGTCGACCCGAAGAACTTCTACGGTTCGCACAGCGACTACGACAAGGTCAAGGCCGACATGGCCACCGTGCGCGTCGAGCACGATTTCTCGCCGCGCTTCAGGCTGCACAACATTTCGCGCTACGGCCGCACCAGCCAGGACTACCTGCTGTCGGCCTTCCTCGCCAGCGGCGCCAATCTCAGCCTGGTCAACCCGGCCGATCCCTCGACCTGGACGCTGGTGCGCAACACCCGTACCGTGAAGGACCAGGAAAACCGCATCCTGACCAACCAGACCGCCCTGACCTCGCAGTTCGATACCGGCAGCCTGCGCCACACCCTGGTGACCGGCCTCGAGTTCACCAGCGAGAAGCAGGTCACCCATGGCCTCATCGGCCTGGGCACGCTGCCGGCGGCCAACCTGTACCGCCCGGACGCGGGCGTGCCGGTCACCGGCCTGGCGCCGCGCCGCACCGGCGCCTACAACCAGGGCGAGATCGACACCCAGAGCCTGTACGCCTTCGACACCATCAAGTTCGGCGAGAACTGGATCGTCAACGCCGGCCTGCGCGCCGACCACTACAGCGGCGACTACACGGTGGTCGCGCTGACCAACAACGTGCTGGTGCCAACCCATTTCACGGTCGGCGACACGGTCGTCAACGGCAAGCTGTCGGTGCTGTACAAGCCGACCGCCAACAGCAGCGTCTATGCGATGGCGGCCAGCTCGAAGCAGCCGCCGGGCTCGAACTTCACGGTGTCGGGCAACGCGAACAGCGCCCAGAACCCGATCTACGATCCGCAGGAGACGCTCACCACCGAGGTCGGCGGCAAGCTCGACCTGTTCCGGGGCAAGCTGGGCCTGACGGCCGCGCTGTTCCGCAGCGAGGTGAAGAACGAGGTCGAGCAGGATCCGGTCGATCTCACCTGGTCGCAGTCGGGCAAGAAGCGCGTGCAGGGCGTGGAACTGGGCGCCACCGGCGAACTGGCGCGCAACTGGATGCTCAGCGCCGGCTACCTCTACATGGACACCAACGTCGAGGCCGGGCGCCTGCTCACCGCGAACGGCGAGAACCAGCTCACCTACACGCCGAAGCAGTCGTTCACGCTGTGGTCCTCCTACCAGCTGCCGATGGGCCTGAAGATCGGCGGCGGCGCGCGCTTCAGCGACAAGCTGCTGCGCGGCACCGACGGCGCGGTCGGCACCCCGGCCTATACCGAGTCATACTGGGTGTTCGACGCCATGGCCTCGTACGCCATCAACCGCAACGTCGACCTGCGCCTGAACGTGTACAACCTGGCGGACGAACGCTACGTCGCCAGCATTAACAAGAGCGGCTACCGCTACAACCCGGGCACGCCGCGCTCGGCCAGCCTGACGGCGAACGTGCGCTTCTAAGCGCCTTTGCCCCCGGGGTTCGCCAACGCCCTCGCCAACGCCCTCGCCACCCGGCGCAGGGCGTTTTTCATTTTGCCCTCCGCCCTGATGACCTGGGCCGCGCCTTCGCCTAGAATGGGGTGCTTTCAACCCGCCGCGGCGCCTCCTTGAAGATCTCGATCGGCCTACGCCTGTTTGTCTCGGTCCTGCTGGCCATCCTTGCCGTGGCGGCCAGCGCCGTGGTCCTGCTGCGCCAGAACGTGCTGCACACCTTCGGCGCCTATGCAACGGAGATCGAACTCGACAGGCTGGCGGAACTCAACGGCGACCTGGCCCGGCGCTACGTCAGCCACGGCGGCTGGGACTTCGTGCCGTCCACGGACAAGCGCGGATGGATCGCGGGCGAACTGCGCAGGCTGCAGGAGGAGCGCCAGACGGGTGCACACGCGGGTGTAC
>DNCF01000367.1:0-4682 GCA_003484545.1 Massilia sp.
TCGATGGTGTCGAGCAGCGACTGCAGCGAGGTGCCTTCGCCCAGCAGGTCCTGGCAGATCTGCCATTGCTTCTCTGCCCATTCGCCGCCGCCTTCCTTCTTCAGGGCCAGCAGCAGCGGGAACAGCGACAGTTCGACGCCGACGAAGATGTCCGACGAATTGGTGCGGATTTCCGGGCAGTTGAAGACGGTGGCGGCGATGCCTTCCTTCCAGGCGGCTTCGGCGATGCTTTCCAGGCGCATCTTGGCGTAGCCCTGGGTGTAGTTGGTGTAGGTCTGCCAGACGTACTTGCCGCCGATCAGGATCTCGGTGCCGTGGTAGCCGTAAGCCGTGTAGCGCACTTCGCCGCCGGCTTTCTTCACGCGCTCGCGGATCGGCGCGGAGGCATCGATCAGGTACTTGAGCGTGTTGGCCGTGACTTCGTCGAAGTTCATCAGGATCAGCTTGCCCAGGTCGCTGTCGAGCAGGGCGCGCGAGGATTCGAAGCGCTCGCCGCGGCCCTTGTAGATGCGGTTGGCGATCGCCAGGAAGGCCTTGATCTTCGGGATGCCGCCGGCCATGGTGTGGGCGAAGAAGACGTTCGCGCCTTCCGGGATCAGCTTGTCGATTTCAGCCATGGCCTGGGCCGCGCTGGTGGTGAAGCGGCGCACGCCGGCTTCGCGGCAGCGCTCGATCTTTTCCCAGTCCAGCTTGTCGTCCTGCCAGGTTTTCAGCTTGATGCCGGACAGCAGCTCGGTCGGGTTCTGCTCGCCTTCCGGGGCATCCATGTCGAAGCCGGCCATCAGCGGAATGTTGACGATGCGGCCACCCAGCTTTTCTTCCGCTTCCGCGTGTTCCTCGGCGGTCAGGGCGCGCAGGGCGCCGGACTCGTCGCGGCGGCCGACGGTGATGCCGACGATGGTCATGCCCGCCTTGCGCGCCTCATCGATCAGGCCGTTCACGTAGCCGCGGCCGAACAGTTCGCCGAAGAGAACGAAGACGTCGCCCTTGCGGAACACATTGGCTTGTGGAATATGACGGAGGGGATTCAATTCGGTCATTTTATTATCTGCCTATCAAAGAGTTTGAAGGGGGCGTCTGGAGCGCAAGTTTCTGGAAAAACACGGCATTATAACGCCGCCATGCGCCCCCGGAATGTCTTTCCTCAGAGGCGAGAAAGGATTTCGCGGCCGTGCGCGGCCCGCTGCTGGCGGGCCGGCGGACCGGTTCTTGTTGTGTCGAACCTTGCTTAGCGGATGCGCATGCCCGGGGTGGCGCCCGGCATCGGATCGAGCAGGTACAGGCCCGGGTTGGCTTTCTCGTCGGCGCTCGATGCGCACAGCACCATGCCTTCCGAGACGCCGAACTTCATCTTGCGCGGCGCCAGGTTGGCGACCATCACCGTCAGCTTGCCGACCAGGTCTTCCGGCTTGAAGGCCGACTTGATACCCGAAAACACGTTGCGGTGGCGGCCTTCGCCCACGTCCAGCGTCAGGCGCAGCAGCTTGCCGGCGCCTTCGACGTGCTCGCAGTTGACGATCCTGGCCACGCGCAGGTCGATCTTCGCGAAATCATCGATCGAGATTTCCGGTGCCAGTTCCTCGATCTCGCTGCCGGCTGGGGCTGCATCAACAACCGCGGCAGCCGCTGCGGGTTCCGGCTGCGCGTCGGAGGCCGGGTTCGGGGCCGGCTTGTCGAACAGGTTCTCGATCATCTTCGCATCGACGCGCTGCATCAGGTGGCTGTAGGCGCCGATGGTGCGGCCCAGCATGGTGTCGTAGACGGCGGCGCCTTGGGTGTCGGCCCAGGAGAAGGCGGCGTCGCCCAGGAATTCGGCGACGCGCGCGGCCACGTGCGGCAGCACCGGCGACAGCATCACGGTCAGCTGGCGGAACAGGATCAGGGCGACGGTGCAGACTTCGTGCAGCTCGGCGACCTTGGTCTCGTCCTTGGCCAGCAGCCAGGGCTTGTTCTCGTCGACGTACTGGTTGGTGACGTCGGCGATCTCCATGATCTCGCGCAGGGCGCGGCCGTACTCTCGCGCCTCGAAGGCGGCGGCGATCGCCACCTGGCGCTCGGCGCCGTCCACCGTCAGGGCCTTGGCGATCCAGCCCTTCGCCTCGGCCGACAGTTCGGACGCCAGCTTGCCGTCGAATTTCTTGGCGATGAAGCCGGCGCAGCGGCTGGCGATGTTCACGTACTTGCCGATCAGGTCGCTGTTGACGCGGGCCACGAAGTCGTCGCCGTTGAAGTCCAGGTCCTCGACCTTGGCGTTGAGCTTGAAGGCCAGGTAATAACGCAGCCACTCCGGGTTCATGCCCAGTTCCAGGTAGCGCAGCGGCGAAATGCCGGTGCCGCGCGACTTCGACATCTTTTCGTTGTTGACCGTCAGGTGGCCGTGGACGGCGACCTTCAGCTTGTCGATGATCGGGTGGCCCGAGAAATTCAGCATCGCCGGCCAGAACAGCAGGTGGAAGGAGACGATGTCCTTGCCGATGAAGTGGACCTGCTCGGCATCCGGATCCTTCAGGAAGGCCTCGAAGTCCATGCCGTTCTTGTCGAAGTAGTTCTTCAGCGAGGCCAGGTAGCCGACCGGCGCGTCCAGCCAGACGTAGAAGAACTTGCCCGGCGCATCGGGAATCGGGATGCCGAAATAGGGCGCGTCACGGGAAATATCCCAGTCGGCCAGCTTTTCGCCGGATTCGCCCAGCCATTCGGAGACTTTGTTGACCATTTCCGGCTGCAGGCGGCCCGGGGTGTTCAGCCATTCCTTCAGGAAGGTGAAGCAGCGCGGATCGGACAGCTTGAAGAAATACTGTTCCGACGGCTTCAGGATCGGGGTCGAGCCGGTGAACACCGAGAATGGATTGATCAGCTCGGTCGGCTGGTAGGCGGCGCCGCAGACTTCGCAGTTGTCGCCGTACTGGTCCTTGGCGTGGCAGGTCGGGCATTCGCCCTTGATGTTGCGGTCGGCCAGGAACATGCCCTTGACCGGATCGTAGAAACGGTCGACGGTCTTGGTGACGATCAGGCCTTCGTCGCGCAGCTTGCGGTAGATGCCCTGCGACAGTTCGACGTTTTCCGGCGAATCGGTCGAATACCAGTTGTCGAAGGCGATGTGGAAGCCATTCAGGTATTGCGGGCGGCCGGCGGCGATCTTCGCCACGAATTCCTGCGGGGTGATGCCTTCCTTTTCGGCGGCGATCATGATCGGGGTGCCGTGCGTGTCGTCGGCGCAGACGAAGTGGACCTGGCGCTGCTGGTCTCCGTCGCGCTGCATTCGCTGGAAGCGGACCCAGATGTCGGCCTGGATGTACTCCATCATGTGACCGATATGGAAGGCGGCATTGGCGTAGGGCAGGGCAGTGGTGACGAACAGCTTGCGGGTCATGGTCGGAAACGCTCGGGACGATAAAAGAAAACATTTTACCAGCGGATGGCTCCAAGGTGGATGGCCCTACCTGCGCAGGGGGTATTGACGGCAATTCCGGCACCCACCCGAAGCGAGGGCCTGTTTTTTGCTACACTGCGCGCTATCACATCCGGAGATTTACATGAGCATCACAGCAGACGACGTCAAAGCGGCATTGTCAAAGGTTATCGATCCCAATACGGGCAAGGACTTCGTGTCCTCCAGGTCGATCAAGAACATCCAGGTCGACGGCGCCGACGTCGCCTTCGACCTCGAACTGGGCTATCCGGCCAAGAGCCAGGTCGCAGCCCTGCGCACGCTGGCCGTGAATGGCGTGAAGGCGATTCCGGGCGCCGGCAACGTCAGCGTCAGCGTCCAGACGAAAATCCTGTCGCACGCCGTGCAGCGTGGCCTGAAGGTCATGCCGAACGTGAAGAACATCATCGCGGTCGCTTCCGGCAAGGGCGGCGTCGGCAAGTCGACCACCGCCGTCAACCTGGCCCTGGCCTTAGCAAGCGAGGGCGCCAGCGTCGGCGTGCTGGACGCCGACATCTACGGTCCTTCGCAGCCGATGATGCTGGGCATCAACGCGCGCCCGGAAAGCCTGGACGGCAAGAGCATGGAACCGCTGGAGAACCACGGCGTGCAGGTGTCCTCGATCGGCTTCATGATCGATCCCGACGAGCCGATGGTCTGGCGCGGCCCGATGGTCACCCAGGCGCTGCAGCAGCTGCTGCAGCAGACCAACTGGCGCGACCTGGATTATCTGATCGTCGACATGCCGCCGGGCACCGGCGACATCCAGTTGACCCTGTCGCAGAACGTCCCGGTCACCGGCGCCGTCATCGTCACCACCCCGCAGGACATCGCCCTGCTGGACGCGCGCAAGGGCCTCAAGATGTTCGAGAAGGTCGGCATCCCGATCATCGGCGTCGTGGAAAACATGAGCACCCACATCTGCTCGAACTGCGGCCACACCGAAGCGGTCTTCGGCCACGGCGGCGGCGAAAAGATGTGCAAGGACTTCGGCGTCGACTTCCTGGGCGCGCTGCCGCTGACCATGTCGATCCGCGAGCAGGCCGATTCGGGCCGTCCGACCGTGGTCGCCGATCCGGATGGTCCGGTCGCCGCCGTCTACAAGGACATCGCGCGCAAGGTCGCCATCAAGGTGGCCGACAAGGCGAAGGACATGAGCAGCAAGTTCCCGAGCATCGTCGTCAAGAACGACTAAGAGCGCCTGCCGAAACCTCCATGGCTGCGTTGCGTTGTCTCGCCGTACATTCGTACTGTC
>DNCF01000367.1:4872-5037 GCA_003484545.1 Massilia sp.
GCCGCATCCCTTGCCCTGGAGGTTTAGTCAGACGCTCTACGCTTTTTACTTCTCATAGTGCGTATTGCAGCACTCCGCGAGCGCCTTCGGGCGCTCGGCGCGCTTCCCGAGCACGAGGCGCGCGTCCTGCGCGACTGGGTGCAGGGCGCGCCGCACGAGCGCGGC
>DNCF01000542.1 GCA_003484545.1 Massilia sp.
GCAGAGCCCCTTGCGCGCTCGAGCTTGTCGACCGCGGCGGACAGGTCGGCCGGCGCGGCGTCGGCGGCGCCGGCGATCCGGGCCTGGTCGATCGCCTCCTGGCTGTTGGCGAGCTGGTTGTCCAATACCTTGTTGCTGGCACACCCGGCCAAGGCGAGCACAGCACATGCCGCCAGGATCCGCGATGGCCGATGTAAACGATGAGCAGGCATCATGTGGCACCTCCGGGTGTAGCCGCGTTGGAAAATGCCATGATGATCGGGAAGGGATGGTCCGTTCAATTGGACCAAAGGACTAAGCTGGCCCGGCCAACGAAGCTGCCTGCGGGGCGTGTGGCATACAGGGAGCGGGGGCCTGGGCCTGCGTAATGCATGGGGGGATGTCAGGCACGCAGAACGCCGGTCGACCCGGCCCCGACGGAAACGCGGCGGACGAGAAGGCGTCTCAGGCGCGCCCGTCCAGGTTGTCCAGCAGGCGGGCGTACAACTCGCAAAGCCGGCGCAGCTCGCCGGGATCGAAGTCGCTGCAGGCCGCGATGACCATCTCGGAGACTTCAGGAATGACCTGCTCGGCCAGGGCGCGGCCGCGTTCGCTCAGCTTGATCACCACGGAACGGCGGTCGCCCGGTTTCGGGGAGCGATCGACCAGGCCGCGCGCGACCAGCTCGTCGCAGACCCGGGTCAGGTTGGCCGGCTTCTCGCGGCAGGACTCGCTCAGTTCCGAGGCGCTCGAGCTTTCGTCGACGCAGCCATACAGGATGGCAAGCACGGTGTAGCTCGAGTCGGTCAGGTCGTATTTCCTGACCAGCGCATTGGTCCGGTCGCGGAAGGTCTTGTTCAGGTAGTTGGTCATGCGCACCATCCGCATGGCGTCTACCGGAAAGCCCGGCAAGCGTGCCTCGACGCGGCGCAGCCGCTGGTCGGTCGGTCCAAAATCGCTCATCGCTGCTCCTTGTGGTGCAAACAAAGAGAAGGATTGTAGCCGCTCGGTATCAAGGCGCCGCGGTTGCGCCGTTTGGGCCGTGTCCCGCGGCGGGCTGGGCGTCGGCCACGCGGGCCGCGGCGGGGGAGGTGCGTGGCGCCGGCAGGTTCGCGTAATGGGCCTCGGTGATCGGGTAGGAGCCGTCGGCCTTGGCTTGCTCGAGTTCGGCCAGGACGCGGGCGCGTGCCGGGTCGTTAGCGATTGCCGGGTTGGTCGACGCGCAGCCGGCCACCAGCGAGAGCAGCAGGGCGGGGAGGAGGATGTTCTTCATGTTGTTTGCCTTGTCGTTGGGGTTGAGGGTCTGGCGGGCCGCCATCGGTCCGTCAAGGCATAGTTTATCAATGAACAGTTCAGGACTGAAATAAGGGATAGTACGGATGCCTTCCTGCGCGATGCCTGGCCGGGTGCGGCGCGCGTCGGCAGCGGCAACCGCAAGGCTGGCCTGTTGTTATCAGCGAGCACCGATGTACGAGCACCGGTGCGCCAGCGCCCGGCGCGGCGGGTAGCCGCCATCCGGCATGGAAAAAGGCGGCCAACCGCTTTATCGATGCTTCGCACCAGCATGGTGTCTGTTCACAAAACGTAACTAACCAACAGAAGAACGCCAGAAAACCAAAAACCGGCGACCACGACCAAGGGGACACGACAACCATCATTCAACAAGGCTTGCAGAACGTAAGGGGACCCGCGCGGCCTGAGCATGCGTTTGTCGATCACCGATGCCGCAAGCCGGTGCGTAGCCGAAAAACCTTGGGCGGGAAGATACGGACAGCCGGCCCGACGGCCGGCAAGGCTGCCGGCCGTCAGAGGAAATGGGGCTTCAGTGCGCGGCCGGCTCGGTGCTGTCGGGCAGGAACCAGTTCAGCAGCACGGCGCAGATGCCGCCGGTGGCCACGCCCGATTCGAGCACGTTGCGAATCGCCGCCGGCATGTGAACCAGGAATTCCGGCACCTGCGACACGCCCAGGCCCAGCGCCAGCGAGACGGCGATGATGAGCAGGGCGCGGCGGTCCAGGTGCACGCTGGCCAGGATGTTGATGCCGGCCGCGGCGACCGCGCCGAACATCACCATCGCGGCGCCGCCGAGCACCGGCTCGGGCACGGCCTGGATCACGCCGGCCACGCTCGGGAACAGGCCGAGCACGACCAGGAAGAGGGCGATCCACACGCCGATGTGGCGGCTGGCAATGCCGGTCAGCTGGATCACGCCGTTGTTCTGGGCGAAGATCGAGCTGGGGAAGGTGTTGAACACGCCGGCCAGCAGCGAGTTGGCGCCGTTGAGCAGCACGCCGCCCTTGATCCGCTTCATCCAGACCGGGCCTTCGACCGGCTCGCGCGAGATCTTGCTGGTGGCGGTGACGTCGCCGATCGCTTCCAGCGAGGTGACCAGGTAGATTACGATCATCGGGATGAACAGCGACCACGAGAAGTCGAGGCCGAAGTGCAGCGGCACCGGCACCTGGAAGGCCGGGGCCTCGCGCATGCCGGTGAAGTCCAGGCGGCCCAGCCAGCCGGCCAGCGCGTAGCCGACCGCCAGCGCGATCACGATCGCGCTGCTGCGCAGCCAGACCACGCGGGTGCGGTTCAGGATCACGATGATGGCCAGGACCAGGCCCGACAGCAGCAGGTTCTCGCCGTTGGCGAAGCTGCCGTTGGCCATGGCGCCGAAGCCGCCGCCCATGCTGATCAGGCCGACCTTGATCAGGGTGAGGCCGATCATCAGCACCACGATGCCGGTGACCAGCGGCGTGATCATGCGCTTCACGAAAGGCAGGATGCGCGAGACGCCCATCTCGACGAAGGAACCGGCCACCACCACGCCGAAGATCGCGGCCATCACCGCTTCCACCGGCGTGCCCTGCTTGACCATCAGCGAGCCGCCCGCGATCAGCGGGCCGACGAAGTTGAAGCTGGTGCCTTGCACGATCAGGAGGCCCGCGCCGAGCGGACCGAAGCGGCGGCACTGGACGAAGGTGGCGATGCCGGAGATCACCAGCGACATCGAGACGATCAGGTTGGTGTCGCGCGCCGAGACGCCGAGTGCCTGGCAGATCAGCAGGCCGGGCGTGACGATCGGGACGATGATGGCCAGCAGGTGCTGGAGGGCGGCCAGCATGCCGACCAGGGGACCTGGGCGGTCTTCGAGACCGAGGACGAGTTCGGTGGGAGCTTCGGAGGAGGAGGCGACGGAGGTTGATGCGGAGGCGGGCAGCTTGGGTTGGGTAGTCATGCGCGGGCACCGGGCAAAAACGCGATTTTACGCTGCCTGGCTTGCTCTTGCGCATTTTTTGTTGGCAGGCACCGCTTCTTCCCGACATGCGGTGCCTGCGCCGTACCGCAGGCGCGGCGTCAGCCCCCGGCCGTGGTATCGGCGGCGATCGCGGCCGCGCCGGGCGCGCGCCGTTTCACCAGACCGTCGAAGATCGCCGGCCAGATGCGCGCGTGCGCGCTGCGGCCGACCAGCACCCCGACGTGCTGCAGGTTGACGCCGATGTCGCCGCCGTATTCGAGCAGCAGCTTGGCCGGGCTCGATGCCGCGTCGTGGAAGGGGATCACGGCCTGGGGCGGAATCACCTTGCTGCGCGGGTCGGCGACGCTCACCAGCGGGCTGCGCAGGTCGGCCGGGCCGACGGTGCGCGCGCCGATGGCAAGCCGGCCCTGCATGAATTCGTCCTTGCGGTAGAGCGATTCGACCAGGTCCACGAACAGCCGGCCCGGCAGCGGGAACTCGTCGTGGGTCCAGCGTTCGACCCGCATGTGGGTCGTGAGCGCCTGCGGATGGCCCATCGACATGCAGCGGTCCAGCATGCGCTCCCACTGGAAGGCATGGGGCTCGGCCATCGCGCTCATCATGTTCAGGAACACGCCCGGCACCTGGCCGAAAGTGTCGGCGATCTTGCGGGCATCGGGAGTTTGCTTGATCAGCGGCGAGAAGCAGCAGGTGCTCGGCTCGAAATGCAGCGGCGCCTCAAGCAGCACGGTGGCGCGCACGGCCTCCGGATACAGGCAGCTGTGGATGGCGGCCAGGATGCCGCCCAGCGAGTGGCCGGCGACGACGACCCCGTCTTCGCCGCTGTCGGCCTGGATCGCCCGGCGCGCCTGGCCCAGCAGGCGGTCGCCGTAGTCGGCCAGCCCGAAGTCGAGCGTGGCGTCGTCGAGCGGCACCCATTCGGCGAGGTAGACGCGGTAGCCGTGTTCGAGCCAGCGTTGCACGACGCTGTTCTCGGGCGCCAGGTCCCAGATATAGGAGCGCTTGATGGGCGCCGGCACCAGCAGTACGGCCGGGCCTTCGCCGGCGGCGCCGTAGCGGCGCAGCTGCATGCCGGGCTCGGTGTGCAGGATGGTGGATGCTGTTTCTTGCGGGCCGTAGCCGGCGCGCTCGTACATCTTGCCGCGCGCCTGGCGCGAGCGGTCCATGTTCTTCAGGGCCATTGCCCCAAGTGCAGAAAAACTTCCCCAGTTCGTTGCGTGCATGGCGTCCTCGTCGTGTAAAGGTGGCAGCACTCTACGCCACCCGCGGCGTGCTTCCAACCCTGTTCCGGATGAACGGCGCCTTCCTTTGCGGCGTGCTAAACCGTGCCCGTCGCAGGCCGTTCCGCTTGTTAGTATCAGGCCTTGCACTCCGCGCCGACGGCCGTATTTTCCTCCTGCGCAGCGTCGGATGCATGGTCCGCGCCGATCTCGCGCAGTCCGCGCGCCAGGCCCGACACGCTCGGGTTGTCGACGAACACGCAGCGCTTGCCCGTGCGCTTGCAATATTCCTTCACGCGCCAGTAGGCGCCGTGGCTGATGCAGCCGGTCTGGCAGATGACCAGGTCGGCCGCCGCCAGGCTGGCCTCGAGCTGGCGGCTGCCGTCTTCCAGCCCGCCGTCGTGGTGGGCGAACTGGGCGCCGACGCCTTCGATCATGCGGCGGTAGAACGGCAGGTTGCCGCTGCGCCCGCCAACGCACAGGACGCTGCGGTTGAGCAGGTGGACCGGGATCGGCGGCGGCGCCGTGGCGGCCGGAGGCGGCGCGGCCACCCTCGGCCTCGCGGCTTTGGCCGCTG
>DNCF01000541.1 GCA_003484545.1 Massilia sp.
CCGCCGTGCAGCTCGACCAGCTGGCGCACGATCGACAGGCCGAGCCCGAGGCCGCCGTGCTGGCGGGTGGTCGAGGTGTCGCCCTGGCGGAAGCGGTCGAACACGTAGGGCAGGAAGTCGGCGCGGATGCCGGCGCCGGTATCGCGTACGCGTATCGCGACCTGCTCCTCCTCGCGCCACAGCGCCACCTGGACCGTGCCGCCGGCCGGCGTGAACTTGATCGCGTTCGACACCAGGTTCCACATCACCTGCTGCATGCGGCCGCTATCGGCCAGCACCGGGCCGGCCTCCTGGTCGAGCTCGGCGTCGAGGCGGATGCGCTTGGCGAGCGCGGTCGGACCCAGCGATTCGACCACCGTGCCGACGAACTCGGCGGGCCGCACCGGCTGCAGGTCGAGCCTGACCTTGCCCGACAGGATGCGGCTCATGTCGAGCAGGTCGTCGACCAGCTGGGCCTGGGCGCGCGCGTTGCGCTCGATCGTCTCGAGGCCCTTGCGCAGCATCTCGTCGCCGACCGGCCCCCTCCCCAGCAGCTGCGACCAGCCGAGGATCGCATTGAGCGGGGTGCGCAGCTCGTGCGAGACGGTCGACAGGAATTCGTCCTTCAGCTGGTTCAGGCGCTCGGCCTCGATGCGCGCCTCGACTTCATGCAGGTAGAGCGTCTTGCGCTCCTCCGCGATCGCCAGCGAGGCGTCCAGGCTGGCCGCGCGCGCCTGCAGGCGTGCATCGTAGACCGACACCAGCAGGGCCACCAGCAGGATGCCGACGCTGACGACGGTGACGATCAGCGCCAGGTTGCGCGGATTGATCCAGCCGTCGGCGGCCAGGCAGACGCTGCCGGCCGGGAAGCGCGCGGCCGCCATGCCGGTGTAGTGCATGCCGGCGACGGCGAAACCCATCACCAGCGCGGCGGCAAGCTGGACCAGCCAGGCGCCGGAAGCGCCCTGGCGCAGGCGAAAAGCGATCCACAGCGCGCCGGCCGAGGCGGCGACGGCGATCAGCACCGACAACGCGAACAGCAGCGGGTCGTATTCGATGCCTGGAGCCATGCGCATGGCGGCCATGCCGGTGTAATGCATCGCATTGATGCCCACGCCCATCAGGAGTGCGCTCGAAGCCAGGTGGCGCGGCGCGAGGACGGGCGCACGCAGCTGCCACAGCGCCATGCCGCAGACCAGGATCGGCAGCAGCAGCGACAGCACGGTGAGCGGCAGGTCGTAGCCCAGCGGGATCGGCAGGTGGAAGGCCAGCATGCCGACGAAGTGCATGGCCCAGATACCGCCGCCCATCGCCAGCGCGCCGCCGGCGGTCCAGGCCCAGCTGGCATAACCGTGCGCCTGCTTGACGCGGCCGGCCACGCTCAGCGCGGTATAGGACGCGAACACGGCGACCAGGACCGAGACCAGTACGAGCGATGGATCGTAGCGACCGATAAGCATGGGTTGATGGATCTCCAGGGACATGACAGGCGACGCCGTGCCTGCTCGCTGTCAATACGGGATTGGCTGCCAGTATAGACCGGCTACCGCGGAGTGCGGGCCCGAGTGATGAAAAAGTTTACCGAAAGATACATATGATAACTGCTGGAAAGGTTTTGCAGGAGAATTGCGCTGCGTTTCGCGCACTTTGCGTGTTGTACCGAACCGATCAGGAAAAGACGCATGGGTATCGTCCTGTTTCCAATCGTGCAGGATTTTCAGCGGAGTTTTCTCATGCAAAAACAGCAAGCAGGCATTGTCGGCGGCCTGATCGCGGGCGTACTGACCAGCGTCGTCATGCTGGCGGGCCGCAAGAGCGGCATGTTGACGAAGACACTAGACCGCGATGCGGTCGACTGGATCGATGAGGTAGCCGATTCCCGTGAAAAGATCGGGGATGCGGGCACCACCGCGCTCGAGTTCGTCAATCACCTCGGCGCCTCGGCGGCGTTCGGCGCCGCCTGGCCGGCGTTGCGCGAACGCGTGCCCGGATTGTCCCCGCTCGCACTTGGGACGCTGTACGGCACGGCGCTGTATGCCGTGAATATCGGCGCCATCGCCCCAGTCCTCGGGATCACCGAAGGCGAGATCCAGGCCGGACCGCGCAAGGCGGGCGAACGCTGGGCCATCCACGTGCTGCAGGCCGTCGCCACCGGCCTCATCGCCGAACGCCTGAGCGCCGGTTCGCGGCAGGGCTGACCCCTGCCCTGCAAAGACCGCCTCGCCGCACAGGCAAGGCGGTCCCTGCTACACCAATCGCTACATCAGTCGAACTTCGAAAAGTCCGGCTTGCGCTTCTGGAAGAAGGCGGTAAAGGCTTCCTTCGCCTCCGGGCCGACCAGCATGGCGCTGAACTGCTTGTTCTCGACGCCCATCGTCTCGGCGACGACGGCCGCGCGCGGACGCTTCATCAGCGCCTTGGTGGCGCGGATCGACGCGGCCGGCAGGGCGACCAGCTTGGCCGCCTGCGCCTGGGCGAAGGCCAGCAGTTCGGCGGCCGGCAGCACGCGCGCGACGATGCCCATCTCGAACGCTTCCTGGGCGCTGAAGGCTTCGCCCAGCATCAGCTTTTCGGCGGCGCGGGTGTAGCCGGCGGTCTGCGCGACCAGCAGCGACGAGGCGAATTCCGGGCACAGGCCGAGCTGGGTGAAGGGCATCGAGAATTTCGCGTTGTCGGCGCAATAGACCAGGTCGCAGTGCATCAGCATCGTGGTGCCGATGCCCACGGCGGCGCCGGCGACAGCGGCGACCACCGGCTTGGTGCAGCCTTCCAGTGCGCGCATGAACTGGAACACCGGGCGGTCTTCGGTCATCGCGCCTTCGCCGGTGTTGTTCAGGAAGTCGTCGAGGTCGTTACCGGCGGTGAAGATCTCCGGCTTGCCGGTGATCAGGACGGCGCGCACGGCCGGGTCCTGGTCCGCGGCCTTCAGCGCGTCGGCCATGGTCTGGTACATGGCGCCGGTGATCGCGTTCTTGCGCTCGACGCGGTCGAATTCGATGGTCAGGATGCCGTTTGCTTTGTTCGTTTGGATCGTCATTGTTCTGTCTCCAGGATTTTTCGGGCACGAAAAACAGGTGGGCACAGGGCGCCCACCCTACAGGGCGGCACGCTGTGCCCACACGGTGATCGGCAAGGATGCATCAACGACCACGCCGATGCATCCCCTGTTCGGATTACACGCGCTCGATGATACCAGCCGCGCCCATGCCGGCGCCGACGCACATCGTCACCATGCCGTACTTCAGGTTGTTGCGGCGCAGTGCGTGCACGACGGTCGCGGCGCGGATCGCACCGGTCGCGCCCAGCGGGTGGCCCAGGGCGATCGCGCCGCCCATCGGGTTGACCTTGCTGGTGTCCAGGCCCAGGTCGCGGATCACGGCCAGCGCCTGTGCGGCGAAGGCTTCGTTCAGCTCGATCCAGTCCAGCTGGTCCTGGGTGATGCCGGCGGCGGCCAGCGCCGCAGGAATGGCGACCTTCGGACCGATGCCCATGATCTCCGGCGGCACGCCGCGCACGGCGAACGAGGAGAACTTGGCCAGCGGGGTCAGGTTGTGCTCCTTGAGGATCTTCTCGCTGACGACGATCAGGGCGCCGGCGCCGTCCGACATCTGCGACGAGGTCGCGGCGGTGACGGTGCCCTTGGCGGCGAAGACCGGCTTCAGCTTCGCCATCGACTCGATGCTGGCGTCGGCGCGCGGGCCTTCGTCGGCGTCGACCGTGCGGCGCTTGACCGAAACTTCACCGGTGGCCAGGTTCGGCGTGCGGGTGACGATTTCGACCGGGGTGATCTCGTCCTTGAACAGGCCGGCCTGCTGGGCGGCAATCGCCCGGCGGTGCGATTCCAGGCCGAAGGCGTCCTGGTCTTCGCGCGACACCTTCCACTGCTGCGCCACCTTCTCGGCGGTCAGGCCCATGCCGTAGGCCAGGCCCACGTTCTCGTCCTTGAAGGTCTCCATGTTGATCGACGGGTGGTGGCCCATCATCGGGACCATCGACATCGATTCGACGCCGCCGGCGATCATCACGTCGGCTTCGCCGACGCGGATGCGGTCCGCCGCCATGGCCAGGGCGGTGATGCCCGAGGCGCAGTAACGGTTGACGGTCACGCCGCCCACGGTGTTCGGCAGGCCGGCCAGCACCACCGAGTTACGGGCGATGTTGAAGCCCTGCTCCGCTTCCGGGAACGAGCAGCCGACGATGGCGTCGACGATCAGGGCCGGGTCCAGGTTCGGCACGGCGGCCATGGCGCCCTTGATCGCGGCGACCAGCAGGTCGTCCGGGCGGGTCTTGTTGAACATGCCGCGCGGCGCCTTGCCGATCGGGGTGCGGGTCGCTGCGACGATGTATGCGTCTTGAAGTTGTTTGCTCATGTTGGTCGTCCTGTCTGTTCAGCGTTAGTTGCGCACCGGTTTGCCGGTCTGCATCATGCCCATGATCCGCTCTTGCGTCTTCGGGTTGTTCAGCAGCGAGATGAAGGCCTTGCGTTCCATGTCCAGCAGCCACTGCTCGGACACCACGCTGCCCTGGTCGACGTCGCCGCCGGTCACGATCTCGGCGATGGTGTCGCCCAGGTGGTAGTCGTAGGCCGAGATGAAGCCGCCGTCACGCATGTTGACCAGCTGGCCGCGGATGGTCGCCCAGCCGTAGCGGCCGGTGACGGTCACGGGGCGCTGCAGCGGCGCGCGGTAGCCGGCATCGAACATCGAGCGCGCGGTGACCTTCGCCACGTGCAGCAGTTCGTACGGGTTGAAGACGATGATGTCGTCTTCCTTCAGGTAACCCATGGCCTTTGCTTCCAGGGCCGACTTCGACACCTGCGCGGTGGCCGCGTTGGTGAAACCGGTCTTCAGGAATTGCAGGATGTCGTTGCCCTTCGCTTCGGTGAAGGCGCGCACTGCCGCTTCCTTCAGGCCGCCGCCGGCAGGCACCAGGCCCACGCCGACTTCGACCAGGCCGATGTAGGACTCGATCGAGGCCACGCGCTTCGACGCGTGCAGGGCCATTTCGCAGCCGCCGCCCAGGGCCAGGCCGGCAACCGCCGCCACGACCGGGACGTTCGAGTACTTCATCTGCATGAAGGTGTCCTGCAGCTCCTTGACGATCGGCTCCATCGCTTTCGCGCCGCCGGTCATGAAGGCCGGCAGGGCCGATTGCAGGTCGGCGCCGGCCGAGAAGGCGCCGCCTTCGGTGGCGTCGGTATTCCAGATCACCAGGCCCTTGAAGTTCGCTTCCGCTTCCTTCAGGCCGCGCTGGATGCCCTTGATGACGCCGTCGCCGATGACGTGCATCTTGGTCTTGAGCGAGATGATCAGGACCTCGTCGCCGGTGTGCCACAGGCGCACCGAGTCGTCCTCGAACACGGTGGTGCCGGCGGTCTTGGCGTCTTGTGCGCCGGCGCCCAGCACCGGTGCACGGAAGGCCTGGCGCTCATACACAGGCAGGGTCGAACGCGGCACGTAGCTGTTCGACGAAGCCGAGTACGAACCCTCGGCGGTGTGCACGCCCTTCTCGGCGACCTGGCCTTCGAACACCCAGGCTGGCAGCGGTGCGTTGGTCAGCGCCTTGCCGGCGTCGATGTCTTCCTTGACCCACTGCGCGATCTGGGTCCAGCCGGCGGCTTGCCAGGTCTCGAACGGACCGACGCTCCAGCCGAAGCCCCAGCGCATCGCGAAGTCGACGTCGCGCGCGTTGTCGGCGATGGTGTCCAGGTGGAACGCGATGTAGTGGAAGGCGTCGCGGAAGATCGCCCACAGGAACTGCGCCTGCGGGTTGCTCGATTCGCGCATGGCCTTGAACTTCTTGACCGGGTCCTTTTCCTTCAGGATGCGCGCGACGATGTCGGCCGCCTTGGCGCCGCTCGGCACGTATTCGCCGGTCGCGAAGTCCAGGCGCTGGATATCCTTGCCGACCTTCTTGTAGAAGCCGCCGCCGGTCTTCTGGCCCAGGGCGCCCTTCTCGATCAGCTTGGCCAGGACCTCAGGCGTCTTGTACAGGCTGAAGAACGGGTCGTCCTGCAGGGTGTCCTGCATGGTCTTGATGACGTGGCCCATGGTGTCCAGGCCCACGACGTCGGCGGTACGGAAGGTGCCCGACTTGGCGCGGCCCAGCTTGGCGCCGGTCAGGTCGTCGACCACGTCCACCGACAGGCCGAACTTCTCGGCTTCGTGGATGGTGGCCAGCATGCCGAAGATGCCGACGCGGTTGGCGATGAAGTTCGGGGTGTCCTTCGCGCGCACCACGCCCTTGCCCAGCACGGAGGTCAGGAAGGTCTCGAGCTGGTCGAGGATTTCCGGCTTGGTCGAGGTGGTCGGGATCAGTTCGACCAGGTGCATGTAGCGCGGCGGGTTGAAGAAGTGCACGCCGCAGAAGCGTGCCTTCAGTTCGTCATCAAAACCTTCGGCCAACGAATTGATCGACAGGCCCGACGTGTTTGAGGCGAAGATGGCGTTGGCGCCGATGTGCGGCGCGACCTTCTTGTACAGGTCGTGCTTCCAGTCCATGCGCTCGGCGATCGCTTCGATGATCAGGTCGCAGCCGGCCAGCAGCTCGAGGTTGTCCTCGTAGTTGGCGACCTGGATCAGGGCGGCGTCTTCCTTGTTGCCCAGCGGCGCAGGCGACAGCTTCTTCAGGCCTTCGATGGCCTTCAGGACGATGCCGTTCTTGTTGCCTTCCTTGGCTGGAAGATCAAACAAAACGACAGGCACCTTGGCGTTGACGCAGTGCGCAGCGATCTGCGCGCCCATCACGCCCGCGCCCAGGACTGCAACTTTCTTCACGGTGAAATTGGTCATGGTTTTATCCCTAGAAGCGGTTAGAACAGGTCGGCGTCGAGCGCCAGCAGGTTGCTTGCGCCCGAACGTGCCTGGCGGATCAGCATGGCGGTTTCCGGGTACAGGCGGGCGAAGTAGAAGCGCGCGGTGTGCAGCTTCGACTCGTAGAACTTGTCGCCCGAGTCTTTCTTCTCCAGCGCGATCTTCGCCATCTGCGCGAAGAAGTAGCTGAACACGAGGTGGCCGACCACGCGCAGGTAAGGCACGGCGGCGGCGCCGACTTCGTCCTGGTTGGTGAAGGCCTTCATGCCGATTTCCATGGTCAGCTTGGTGACTTTTTCACCGAGCTCGCCCAGCGGGGTCACGAATTCGGACAGCTGCTCGTCCAGGCCGTTTTCTTCGACGAAGTTCTTGATCTTCTCGCCGAAGGCGCGCAGCTTGGCGCCGTTGTCCATCAGGATCTTACGGCCCAGCAGGTCCAGCGACTGCACGGTGTTGGTGCCTTCGTAGATCATGTTGATGCGGGCGTCGCGCACGTACTGCTCCATGCCCCACTCGCTGATGTAGCCATGGCCGCCGTAGACCTGCATCGCTTCCGAGGTCGCGATCCAGCCGTTGTCGGTGATGAAGGCCTTGACGATCGGGGTCAGCAGCGCGACTTCGCCGGCGGCTTCCTTGCGCACGTCTTCGTCCGGGTGGTTCAGTTCGCGGTCGATCTGCAGCGCGACGTAGGAGGTCAGCGCACGGGCGCCTTCGGCGTATGCCTTGGCGGTCAGCAGCATGCGGCGCACGTCCGGGTGCACGATGATCGGGTCGGCCGGCTTGTCCGGTGCCTTCGGGCCCGACAGCGAACGCATCTGGATGCGGTCCTTGGCGTACACCAGGGCGTTCTGGTAAGCCACTTCGGTCAGGCCGAGCGACTGCATGCCCACGCCCAGGCGGGCGGCGTTCATGAACACGAACATCGCGTTCAGGCCTTTGTGCGGCTGGCCGATCAGGGTGCCGACGGCGCCGTCCAGGTTCATCTGGCAAGTGGCGTTGCCGTGGATGCCCATCTTTTCTTCGATGGCGCCGCAGAAGATCGGGTTGCGCTCGCCGATCGAACCATCGGCGTTCGGCAGGAACTTCGGCACCAGGAACAGCGAGATGCCTTTGGAACCTTCCGGTGCGTCCGGCAGGCGCGCCAGCACCAGGTGGACGATGTTTTCGGCCACGTCGTGCTCGCCGGCCGAGATGAAGATCTTCGAGCCGGTGATCTTGTAGGTGCCGTCGCCCTGCGGCTCGGCCTTCGAGCGCAGCAGGCCCAGGTCGGTGCCGCAGTGCGCTTCGGTCAGGCACATGGTGCCGGTCCACTCGCCCGAGACCAGCTTCGGCAGGTAGAATTTCTTCTGCTCTTCGGTGCCGTGTTCCTTCAGGCACTCGTAGGCGCCGTGCGACAGGCCCGGGTACATGGTCCAGGCCTGGTTGGCCGAGTTCAGCATTTCGTAGAACGAGTTGTTCAGCGAGACCGGCAGGCCCTGGCCACCGTATTCCGGATCGCAGGCCAGCGCAGCCCAGCCGCCTTCGACGTACTGCTTATACGCTTCCTTGAAGCCCTTCGGGGTGGTGACGGTCTTGGTCGCCGCGTCGAAGTGGCAGCCTTCGCGGTCGCCGGAGTGGTTCAGCGGGAACAGTACTTCCTGCGTGAATTTCGCGCCTTCTTCCAGCACCTGGTTGATGATGTCGGCGTCGATCTCCTGGTACGCCGGCAAGTTCTTGAACTCTTCGGTGACGTTGAGGAATTCGTGCAGAACGAACTGCATATCCCGAATTGGCGCGACGTACTGACCCATGGTTTTCTCCTGACGAAGGTAATGTGTTGTGACTGAAGGCGGACTTAGCCCGCCTGAGTGCCTTGAGTGGGATTACGGTAATTCTCGATCAGCCGCGCGAAACCGCGGTGGGCGCGTTCGACGGCGCCGGGGCTACGCAGGAAACGCGCATCGTGATGCAGGGCCAGGATCAGCCCGTACATTTCGTACACCAGCTGTTGCGGGTCGGTGTCGGGCTGCAAGGCCCCGGCATCGACACTCTGCTGCACCGCGCGCAGCAGTGCGCCCTGCCAGGCGCGCACCATTGCCACCAGCGCGTCGCGGATCGGGCCCGGACGGTCATCGTACTCCACGGCGCCGCTGATATAGATGCAGCCCGAGGCGATTTCGACCGACACGCGCTTGAGCCAGCGCGCAAACATCGACTCCAGGCGCGGCAAGCCGCGCGGCTCTTTCACGCTGGGGTAAAACACTTCCTGCTCGAAACGGTGATGGTAGAGCTTGAGCACTTCCATCTGCAGGTCCTCGCGCGAACCGAAGTGCGCGAAGACGCCCGATTTACTCATGTTCATGCGATCGGCGAGCAGGCCGATCGTCAGGCCTTCCAGGCCGTTACGGCTGGCCAGCTCGAGTGCGACATCGAGAATCGCCGCCCGCGTCTGCTCGCCCTTGCGCATGAATTTGGCTGAAGTGTTGATGACTATCCCCTGCATGAATCGAAAAATCCGAACGCTCGTACTATTATCTATCGGCGACTGAATGTCAAACGGGAACTTAGAGGTGGGGTTCTAGTAGGGTGGGCACTGCGTGCCCACGCGGAAATATGAGCAGTGTTGGCTGTGCAACGGAAAGCCCGCAGCCCCGTTTGAAGCCGCAATCGTCAGCGCGCCGGTTGACAGGTGGGCACGGGCGCCCACCCTACGTCGCAGACGTTGCGTCATCCACCCGCCCGCGAAATCGCCCGCCGGTCGCGCTTGGTCGGCCGCCCCTTGATCGTGCTGCCCGGCTCTGGGAACAACCTGCGTGCCTCGGAATCGTTCTCGCGCCGCACGACGCTCTCTTCCGTCTCGCGGTACAGTTCGCGCGCCACCGGCGCCGGGCCGCGTTTGTCGGAGAGGCCCAGCACCACGACCTCCCAGCGGTCCGAGCCATTGTCGATGAAAATCTTGTCGTTCAGCTTGACGTTGCGCGCCGGCTTCACCGGCTCGCCGCCGATACGCACCCGGCCGCGGTCGACCGCTTCGGCGGCAAGCGAACGCGTCTTGAAGAAACGCGCGGCCCACAGCCATTTGTCGATGCGTACGTTGTTGTCTTCCATTCTGGTCCTCGTTACAAGTTCGAAAACCCCATATGGCGGCGACCGGCGATTTTTCGACCCCGTCAAGCGTAGCCGATCGCAAAAATCCGCATCCCCAGTTTATAGAGAAAATAGGCGGTACCGTAACAGGCACGGCGCACCCAGCCGATGCCGGCGAACTCCTCGGGATGGATCGGCACCCCGTCCGCCACGCCGCGCAGGATGTGCTCGCGCACCGCCCGGGCAAAGCCGGCATCGCGCACCACCACGTTGGCCTCCTGGTTGAGGAAGAGCGACAGGCCGTCGCAATTGCTCGAGCCCACGGTGGCCCAGTCGTCGTCGACCACCGCGATCTTCGCGTGCAGCTGGGTCTTGCGGTACTCGACCACCTGGATGCCGGCCGCCAGCAGTTTCGGGTAGAAGGAACGCGCGACCGCATCCTGCAGCTTGAATTCGCCGACGCCGATCAGGAGCGTGACCTCGACGCCGCGCTTCGCTGCCTGCGCCAGTGCCTCACGGAATTTTCTTCCCGGCGCAAAATAGGGATTGGCCAGCAGCACGCTTTTGCGCGCCTGGCCGATCGCCTGCAGGTAGGCGCGCTGGATGGTGCGCCGGTTGCGCAGGTTGTCGCGCACCACGAAGGCGGCGCGCATCGGCCGCGCGCCCTCGCTCGGCGGCTGGCGCCGCATCTCGCGGAACAGGCCGATGCGGCGCACCAGGTTCAGGTGGCCGGCGCGGGTCCATTGCGCTTGCGCCTCCAGGTGGATCTGGTCTACCAGCGGCCCCTTCACCTGCACCGCGAAGTCCCAGCGCGGCGCCGGCAGCGGGCGGTAGGGTTCGTAGTCGCACAGCATGTCGTCGTTGATGTTGATGCCGCCGACAAAGGCGATGCCGCGGTCGACCACGGCGATCTTGCGGTGGGTGCGGGTAATGCCGCGCTTGAACCAGGGGTTGAACACGCGGTAATGCACGCCGGCTTCGGCAAAGGCCTCGGCGCGGCGGCAGCAGATCCGGTGCCCGGTGCCGAACCAGTCGACCAGCACGCGCACCTTGACCCCGCGCTTCGCCGCGCGGATCAGGGCTGCCTCGACGCCGCGCGCCACCTCGTCCTCGGCGAAGATATAGGTCTCGAACAGGATGTCGTGCTGCGCGGCATCGATGGCCGCGATCATGGCCGGAAACAGCTGGAGTCCGGATTCGAGAAGGGTGACGTCGTTGTTCGCTACATAGCTGACCGTGCGCATACGCTAGGCCAGCTGCAGTTCCGCGACGATCGGCGCGTGATCGGACAACTTGGCCCAGATCGAGCCAGCCATCACCTGCGCATTGTCGACCTTGAAGCCGCGCACGTAGATGCGGTCGAGACGGAACCAGGGCAGCGCCGCCGGGAAGGTACGCGCCGGCGCCAGGCGCGGCTGGCGGCCGGCCCAGCTGCGCACCATGTCGCCCAGCGGCGAGCGCGGACCGAGCTCGTCGAACACCTCGGCCACGCCGAGGGCATTGCGCAGGCGGTCGCTGAGGGTATTGCGCCAGTCGTTGAAGTCGCCGGCAATGATCACCGGTTCGCCGTTGGAGGATTGCTCGACCGCCTCGATGAGTTGGGCGGTCTGGCGCCCGCGTCCGCCTTCGAACAGGCCCAGGTGCACGACGTAGCAGTGGATGCGCCCGGCCGGCGTTTCGAGGACGCAATGCAGGATGCCGCGCTGCTCGTAGGCGTGGTCGGAGACATCGTGGTTATGGCTGTTTTCGATGCGAAAACTGCTCAGCAGGGCATTGCCGTGGTGGCCGTGGTCATAGACCGCGTTCATGCCATACGCGTGGTGATGGGAATCGCCGGCGAAATATTCGTACTGGGCCGTTTCGGGCCAGATGCGGTGTTCGCGCTTGTGGTTGCCGTAGCGCGCCTGGAATCGGTCATGTCTTCCCTGCACTTCCTGCAGGAAAACGATGTCAGCGTTGAATTCAGCGATCGCTTTCTTCAGCGCCAATACCCGTGGGGTACTGCGCAGCGACGAGACGCCCTTGTGAATGTTGTAGGTTGCGACACGAATCTTCATGGAAGCAATTCTACCCCCATCAGTCCGTGACATTTTGGAACGATATGCAATCGTGCGGCATGGCCTTCATGGGCCCCGGCGCGCACTGTCGGGGCATGGCCGGCATTGCCGGATAAGGTACGGGGTAGACCGACAGGCCCCCCGTCCTCTGTGGATCAATCCAGCACGGGGGCCGCTTCCCAGTCGCGGCGCAGCGCGGCGTTGCGGGGTGCGGCCAGGTTCTCGGCCTCCGAGAGTGGAACGGCGACCAGGCGGGGACCGCTCAGCCGTAATCCGCATTCGAGATCGACGTAGAAGCATTCATCGTCCACGCTCAGGGCTTTCACCTTTTCCTCGTGCTTCGGTTGGAATTGTTCCATGCTTTTCCTCCAGAATCCGTTGGTTGGACTTTGTTGCAGTTTTAAAATTTCGCTCGACGCGAACTGCTGACGATATTCGACTCGTTTCCGATTGTCAAACGCAGATTCTATTGTGCGCTAGTTCACATAACGAATTTCCTTCTGGAATTTTTCTTCATGGAATTAATTTCATTAAGTAAATATCAAAGTTTCCGCCATAACATTTTCCTACTTGTTATGCATATTTCTGCTACTTCGACACAATTTAGCGGTGTATTTGCCGACGACCGACGAAGTTTCGCTACGTCAGTAGTGACTCTTCGTAGAAATGACCCGTGGGTTAGTGCTTTGGGGAAAGAAAATGCTTGAAAACAGGCAATTAGCCGATTCCCTGCTGTTGTATTTACGGTGGATTAAATAAACCGCTTGACTTCCTTGCAAGGTCGACTTAGGTGAATCTTAAATGCCTGTGGAGGCGGCCCGACCCGCCTTCGAGAAGAGAACATCGCGGAGAAGCCGCGAGATCGACGAAGGAGTTCCGGCGTCCTCACGAGGCAGGGCAGCCTTGCTAATAGACCATGGAGTTGATCGGGCCGGGCGCGGCCCGTCTACCCGAGCACGCGACTTAGCAGCTCACGCTCGAGGCTGGCAAAAGCTGCGCTGCCGCGTTCGCGCGGCCGTGGCAGGATTACCGGGATATCGTGCGCGATCCTGCCTTGATCGACCACCAGCACCCGGTCCGCCAGCGCCAGCGCTTCCTGGACGTCATGGGTCACCAGCACGGCGCTGAAGCCCTGGCGCAGCCACAGGGTTTCGATCAGGCGCTGCATCTCGATCCGGGTAAGCGCATCGAGGGCGCCCAGCGGCTCGTCGAGCAGCAGGAGACGCGGCGCATGCACCAGGGCGCGCGCCAGGGCGACGCGCTGGCGCTGCCCG
>DNCF01000356.1:0-379 GCA_003484545.1 Massilia sp.
CGCACGCGCAGGTCCAGGCCGGTCCCGGCACCTGGAGCGCCAACCAGACCTGGGCCACCGACACCGTCAACGGCGGCGCCCTCACCGGCTACTACTACTGGCCCGCCACCGCCCCGGCGCTGGCTGGCAAGCGCGCCCTGGTGCTGGTGCTGCACGGCTGCTCCCAGACCGCGGCCGGCGACGTCATCGACAGCAGCAGCGACAAGGGCTACAACTGGAAAGCGGTGGCCGACCAGTACGGCGCCGTGATCCTGGCGCCGAACGCCACCGGCAACGTCTACGGCGTGCACTGCTGGGACTGGGCCAGGACGACCCACAGCCGCAGCACCGGCCATTCCGGCATCCTGCTCGACCTGATCAACCGCTTCGTCAGCAACCC
>DNCF01000356.1:505-35750 GCA_003484545.1 Massilia sp.
GCAACCCGCAGTACGCGATCGATCCCAAGCAGGTCTACGTCACCGGCCTGTCCTCGGGCGGCGCCCAGACCATGGTGATGGGCTGCCTGGCGCCCGACATCTTCGCCGGCATCGGCATCAATGCCGGGCCGGCACTGGGCGTGTCGACCGCGCAGATCGGCGCGGTCCCGTCCGGCTTCACCGCTACCACGGCCGGCAACAACTGCAAGAACCTGGCCGCGACCAATGCGCCGCAATTCGCGACCCAGGTCGCCGGCGTCATCTGGGGCACCAACGACTACACGGTGGCGCAAGGCTATGGCCCGCTGGACGCCGCGGCAATGCGCATCGCCTACGGCGGCAGCTTCACCAAGGGAACGACCGTGAGCGTGCCGACCGGCGGCAGCAACATCCCCTATCTGGACGCCAACGGCAAGCTGCGCACCTCGGAGATCACGGTCACCGGCATGGGCCACGCTTGGCCGGCCGGCACCGGCGGCCAGAACAGCAACTACGTGGACGCGACCAAGGTCAACTACCCATCCTTCGTGATGGACTTCTGGTTCAAGAACAACCTGCGCGTGGCGCGCGCGGCCGCGCCCGTGATGAAGGCGTGCAGCGCGACCGTCTCGGGCTCGACCGTCACCGTCAACGGCGCCGCCAGTGGCGGCACGATCGCCAGCTACCAGGTGACCCTGAACGGGCCGACGCCGGTGAACGACGCCGCCGCCGGCAGCGGCGCCAGCTTCAGCAAGGCCTACGGCGGTCGCGCCGACGGCTACTACAGCGGCACGGTCAGCGCGACCGACAGCTCGACCGGCCTGAGCTCCAGCGCCTGCACCATCCCGCAATTCCTGGTCGGCACGGCGCCGGCGCTGCAGCCGCCGGCAGGCCTGGCGGTCGCAGGCAGCACGTCCAGCAGCATCACGCTGAGCTGGAACGCGGCGAACGGCGCCACCGGCTATAACGTCTACCGCAATGGCAGCAAGGTCAACGGCACGGCGTTGACGGCGACCGGCTACACCGACAGCGGTTTGACTGCCTCGACCAGCTACGGCTACCAGGTCTCGGCCGTCGGCAACGGCGGCGTGGAAAGCGCGCGCTCGGCGACGGTGACCGGCAGCACCGGTTCCGGCTTCGTCTGCACCACGACCACGGCCAGCAACTACAGCCACGTGCAGGCGGGACGCGCCCACGGCAGCGGCGGCTATGCGCTGGCCAACGGCTCGAACCAGAACATGGGGTTGAACAACACCTTCTATACCAGCACCCTGGCCCAGACCTCGGCCGGCTACTACATCATCGGCAGCTGCCCATAGGCAAACTGATACGACAGGTCAGACGCAGCGCTTGCCGGGGCCCTGGTCCCGGCTTTTTTATGCCTGCCGATGCACCGCTGGTCTACCGTCGAAAATTCGGCCTGCTGCTGACTTTCCGGCCCGAATCGCCCAGGTGCAAGCCTTTGTCCGCCCTTGCGCGCAAGGCGCTGTCGTTGGCGTTTCCTATATTCATTTCTGGCATATCGGCACGCGAATTTATTCGTTCTGTGATGACCGAGCGGGTGGTTAAGCTTGCGCTTCCATTAATACCCATGAGCTTGCGATGCCATCCCAGCCACCTCGTTTGAAACCGCTGCATGCCTGCCTGATTGCCGCCCTGTGCTCCCTGTCCGGACACGCGACCGCGCAAGCGCCGGCCCCCGCCGCGGCCCCCGACCAGCCGGAGCAGGCCGCTCCCTCGACCGTCGTCGTGACGGGTTCGCGCATTCCGCGTGCCAGCCTGGAGGGTCCATCGCCCGTCACCGTCATCAGCGCGGAAGACATCACGCGCCGCGGCTACGCGAACGTGTTCGACGCGCTGAACAACCTGACGCAGAACAGCGGCTTCGTGCAGGGCGCCGACTTCGGCAATACCTTCACGCCGTCCGCCAACGCGATCAGCCTGCGCGGCCTGGGACCGAACCACACGCTGGTGCTGCTCAACGGCCGCCGCCTGGCCGATTTCCCGATCGCCTATGAAGGCACGGTCAACTTCACGAACCTGGCGAACATCCCGGCCGCCGTGATCGAGCGCATCGAAGTGCTCAACGGCGGCGCCTCGGCCATCTATGGGTCGGACGCGATTGCCGGCGTGGTGAACGTGGTGCTGAAGAAGAAGGCAGCAGGGTTCGAGGCCAACGTGAAGGTAGGCGCCACCTCGCGCGGCGGCGGCGGCGACCGCCGGGTGCAGCTGTCCGGCGGCGGCGGAGAAGGCAAGCTCGAGACCGTGTTCGCCGTGGAGCTGTCCGAGCGCGACCCGCTGTGGAGCCTGGACCGCGACTTCATGGCGCGGCGCCTGTCCGGCACGCCCACCAACATCCTGTCGCGCCGCGACGTCCGCACCAATACCTACATCGACCTGGGCAATGCGTGCAGCGAGCTGTCCGATCTGTTCGGCGGAACCGCCACCAGCTACGCCACGCCGCGGCGCGGCAGCTATTGCGTCTCCACCGCGGCCTCGCCCACCCACTGGACGGTACAGACCGGCAACCGCAGCGCGAACGCCTACGGCAGCGCCAACTATGCACTGGACAACGGCCATACGCTGTTTGCCGACCTGCTGGTCTCGCGCAACGAGAGCTGGAACAATACCCGTGGACCGAACTGGACTTCGTCCTCCACCGGCAGCGGCTACTTCAGCAACCGCAATACCGGTGCCTACGAGGCCTGGACCAAATTCATCGCGCCGGAAGAGTATGGCGGTGCCGAGCGCTACAACCGCCGCTGGGACGACGACGCCGTCGCCGTGACGCTCGGTTCGCGTGGGCGCCTGCCGGGCACGCAGTGGGATTACGAGGCATCCTACAACGCCTCCGTCTACCGCAGCCGCAACCACGTGCCGCGCGCGCTGGCGATTATCGACAGCTTCTTCCTGGGTCCGCGGCTGGGCACCGACGCCAACGGTGTTCCTATCCATGCGCCCGACCCGAAACGCCTGACGACGCCGCTGACCCAGGCCGAGTTCGACAGCATCACGGACTTCTCGCACAGCCGCGACGAATCATGGACCAATACCCTCAGCCTGTCCGCCAACGGCGAACTGCTGCAGCTGCCGGCCGGCCCCGTCAAGCTGGCCGCCGTCGCCGAAGCGGGACGCCAGGGTTACACCAACAAGGCCGATCCGCGCATCAACCAGGGTTACTTCAACATCGCGACACCGACCGTCGACGCGGGCGGCACCCGTTCGCGCGCCGCGCTGGGCGCGGAGTTCAGTATTCCCTTGCTCGCGCCGCTCAATGCCACGCTGGCCGGCCGCTACGACCGCTACGAATTCGCAGGCCGCAGCGATGGCCGCTTCACCTATAACGGCGGGCTCGAATGGCGGCCGTCGCGCGCGGTGCTGGTGCGCGCAACGCATGCGACGAGCTTCCGGGCGCCGGACATGAACTACATCTACAAGGCGCGCGGGACCGGTTATTACTCGTCCACCACCGATTACTACCGCTGCGGCCTGGCCGGCCAGCCCGTCGACAGCTGCGAATTCGCCAACGTGTCGCCTGGTGCGGACTACGTGCAGATCGGCAGCCCCGACCTGAAGTCGGAACAGGGCAAGTCGTCCGGCCTGGGCATCGTCTGGTCGCCGAACAGCGCTTTCGACGCCTCGCTCGATTACTGGCGCTTCAAGATCGACAACCTGGTGACCAACCTGTCGGCCGACCAGCTGCTGCGCGACGAGGCAAAGTGCCGGCTGGGCGAGGACGACATCAATTCGCCGTCGTGCGTGGATACCCTTAGCCGCGTGCAGCGTCATCCGCTGACGGCGCTGAACAAGCCGGGCGAAATCCGCGAGATCCGCGTCAATCCGATCAACGCGGCGCAGCAGGAAACCAGCGGCATCGACGCCACCCTGCGCTACGCGCTGCGCGGCACAAGCTGGGGCGACTTCCACCTGCGCGCCAATTATTCGAAGACGCTGACACAGCGCTACCAGCAGTTCGACGGCGACCCGGTGGAAGACCTGCTGCACGCGCTGTGGAGCACGGATTGGCCGGAGAAACTGGGCGCCAGCCTGGCGTGGACGGCGGGCCGCTGGACCAATACCCTGTCGGCCACGCGCTACGGCAAGATCCCGAACGGCGCCCAGGATGCCTACTTGACGCCGACGACCCTGGTGAACCTGTCGACCGTCTACCGATATGACGACAAGCTGACCCTGAGCCTGATCGTCAATAACCTGGCCAACAAGATCAAGCGCGACGACAGCGGCGGCTGGCCCTACTACCCGGTCGGCAACTACAGCCCGGTGGGGCGCGCGGGCTGGGTGGAACTGAACTACCGCTTCTGATACGCCTGGATTGAACGGATCCGCCGCTGCGGATCCGTTTTTCTTTTGGCCGCCTCGCCAGCACTGTTCCGGCTTTTTTATACTTCGTGCCTCCACTGCCTGCCCGTGCCAGGATCAGGAACGAAAGGCTTTTCTGCCAGTCGAATCCTGATCGTGACCAGGCCACATCGCGCCGACCAACCTTCATGGAGCCCATCATGCCTACCCCAAGCTTGTCGGCGCTGCGCCAGCAGCGAGTCGCACGGCTTCCCGGCTTCGTGTTGACCGTGCTGACGGGAACGGTCTTCATGCTCTCCGGCTTTGCGCTTACGGGCACGGCCCATGCCCAACAGCAGCAGGAAACCATGCCAGCGAAAACGGCCTCGTTCCCGAGTCCGTCGGCTGCGCTGATCAAAGAGCTCGAGGCCGTTTACAAGGACCTGCACGCCAACCCCGAGCTCGGGATGCAGGAAGTCCGTACCGCGAAGATCGCGGCCGATTGGCTGCGCAAACAGGGATTCGAGGTGACCGAGAAAGTCGGCGGTACCGGCGTGGTCGGCATCCTGCGCAACGGCGAAGGTCCGACCGTGCTGCTGCGCGCCGATATGGATGCGCTCGACATGAAGGAGGACACGGGACTGCCTTACGCCAGCAAGAAGGAAGGCAAGGGGCCATCCGGCGCGTCGGTTCCGGTCGCGCATTCCTGCGGGCATGACATGCACGTCACCTGGCTGATGGGTGCGACGCGCATGCTTGCCGAGCACCGCAAGAACTGGCGCGGTACGGTCATGGCGGTGTTCCAGCCGGCAGAGGAAACCGGCAAGGGCGCCCGCGCGATGATCGACGACGGCATGGTCAAGCGCTTTCCGAAGCCAGCCGTCGTGCTGGGACAGCACGTCATGCCCCTGCGCGCCGGAAAAATCGGCACCCGCGTCGGCCTGATGCTGTCGATGTCCGACAGCCTGGGCGTGAAGCTCTTCGGCCGCGGCGGGCACGGCTCGGCGCCGGAAAAAACGGTCGACCCGGTCGTGATGGCCGCCGCATCGGTGATGCGTTTGCAGACCGTGGTCTCGCGCGAGGTCGGCATCACCGAGGGCGCGGTCGTCACCGTCGGTGCCCTGCAGGCGGGAAGCAGCGCCAACATCATCCCGAACGATGCCACGATGCACCTGAACATCCGCACTTTCGACGAGCAGGTACGCAAGACCGTTCTTGGCGCCATCAGGCGGATCATCAACGCAGAAGCCGTCGCCTCGAATGCCCCCAAGCCGCCGGCATTCGAAGAACAAGGCCATTTCCCCGCCACCTACAACGACAAAGTCGCCACGCCCAAGGTCGTGGCGGCATTGAAAGCCCGCTTCGGTGCGGACCAGGTCGGCGAGATCGTGCCGGCGTCCGCCAGCGAGGATTTCAGCTGGTTCGCACGGGCCTGGGATGTTCCTTCCGTGTATTGGGCAGTGGGTGGCACCGATCCGAAGCTGTACGACCGGCTCGAGCGGGAGGGCAAGGTCAACGAGATCCCTTCCAACCATTCGCCCCAGTTCGCGCCGGCCCTCACGCCGACGGTGGGCCGGGGCGTCGAGGCGATGCTGGCGGCTGCGGGACCCTGGCTGGCACCGTGAGCGCCGGCCTGGCGGTGCGGTGAATACGGCGGATCGCCTGAAAGTTTAAATTCGACAACAATTGGTGAGTATTCGACGCTATCGGGTCCCCTACAATAACGGCAAAAAAGCGGCAGGCGGCACCGCCCCTGCGCACCACCACACGGGGAAACTCCATGAAAGCGGATTCGTTCGCGCGCACCGCCAGTGCGCTGGTCTTGTCGTTCGCCTGCGCCGGTGCCCATGCACAGTCCGGCAAGATCGACCAGGAAGCCGAGATGAACGCGGCGATGGCGGCGGTCCGCACGGTCGTCAAGGCCGGGCCTGCCGAGATCGACCTGGGCAAGCAGGCGACCCTGAAACTTCCCGCAGGCTATTCCTTCGTTCCCCAGCCGCAGGCCGACCAGCTGATGAAGGCCATGGGCAATGGCGAAGACCCTTCGCGGCTCGGCATCGTCCTGCCGCCCGACAGCGACAGCTTCGTGGTGCCGCGCTACATCGACGCCGGCTACATCAAGGACGACGAAGCCGCGGACTGGAATGCCGATGAACTGCTCGCCAGCCTGAAGCAAGGCACCGAGGAAGGCAACAAGGAGCGCCAGGCCCGTGGCATGCCGGAAATGGAAATCGTCGGCTGGAGCCAGAAGCCGACCTACGACAAGGCATCGCACCGCCTCGTGTGGGCGATCGAGAGCAAGGACAAGGGTACGACGGAGGCGGAACACGGCGCCAACTACAACACCTACGTGCTGGGCCGCGAAGGCTATCTGTCGATGAACCTGGTGTCCGGTTTCGATTCGCTGGCGGCGAATAAACCTCTTGTCCAGACCCTGCTCGCGCAGACCAGCTTCAATGCCGGCAAAACCTATGCGGACTTCGATGCCAGCACCGACAAGGTGGCGGAGTACGGCATCGCGGCGCTGGTGACCGGCGTCGCGGCCAAGAAGCTGGGCTTGTTCGCTGTGATCGCGGCCTTCCTGGCCAAGTTTGCCAAGGTCATCATGATTGCAGGCTTCGGGCTGGTGGTGGGACTCGGCAAATTTTTCAGGCGCCGCAAGGCCTGATGCTTCCACAAGATTGACCTTCGCCACGGTGGTGCCGCTTCGCGCGCACGGCCGTGTTTCTCATGCAATCGCCAGCTTGAACGGCACCGATACATTTTTCATGACTAATCAATCCAGACTCCTTCGTTCTTCCCGCGCCATCCTGGGCGCGGTGCTCGCCCTGGCATTTTCCTCGGGCTGCGCGCATGCCCAGGCCTGCAACCTGGGCGAGCAGACCGTCGTTCCGCTGACGCTGGCCGGCGCCGTAGGCTATCCCCTCATTCCGGTGACGGTCGATGGCCAGTCGGCGCATGTGCTGCTCGAAACCGACAGCCGCGTGACCTTGCTGAACCGCGCACCGCTCGAAAAACTCGGCATCGCGATCCGGAAGGTGGAAACGACCTATACGGTCGACATGATGGCCGTCCAGCTGTCGCAGTTTTCGGCGGCCGGGATCGACACGAAAGGCTATTTTTCGGTCATCGATTCGGATAGCGATATCCTCGGCAGTCTCGGCATGAATTACTTCAACCGCAGGGACATGGAACTCTGGCTGGCCAACAAGGAAATGCGCCTGAGCCGGCCCAGCGGCTGCCGCAAGGCCTTCCTCGCGTCCTGGGATCCCCAGGCGCATGTCGTCGATGTCGAGATCGACCAGTCGCTGCGGGACTGGCGGCCATGGTTCAAGGTGCGCATCAACGGCACCGACGTGAATGCCATCATTGCCACCAGTTCGCCCTATTCCTACCTCGACCTGCATACCGCGGCGCGGCTCGGCATCAAACCGGATTCGCCGGGGGTGGCGCAAAGCGGGGAAGTCATCAGCTGGCGCGACAAGACCATGAAAGTCTGGCGCGCGCCGGTCACGGAAATGTCGATCGGGAAGTACAAGGTGCCCAATCCCCGGCTTTACCTGTTCGACATGACCCTGTCGGGCGAAATGATGGTGCTTGGGCTCGATTTCCTGCGCAACCACCGCGTCCTGATGTCGATGAGCCAGCGCCGTCTGTACATCACCCACCTGGGTGGGCCGACGTTTTCGGAGCCCGAATGAGCGCCTCGCTGCGCGGCCTGGCGCTGCTCTACGCCACCCTGCTGGTCCAGGACGCCTGGGCCTGCCGCGTTCCTCCCGCCAACCAGTTGATGGGCGTGGACGAACAGATCGCCATGGCGTCCGACGTTTCCCTGGCCCAGGTGGTCGCAGCGACACCGCTCGAGGGCAATGTGGTCGAGTACCGCTTCGTCGTCCTGCAGCGCCTGGCAGGCCCGGAACGGAGAACGTTCACGCTGCGCGGCCGCGCGGCCGGCACGCCGGCATTCCTGGCCGGCGGTCCCGCGGACGCCGGCGAACGCGCGAGCTTCGACCATCACACGGCGCCGGCATTCTGGCAGCGCGGTGGCGGCCGGACCACGAATGGCGCCGACTGCACGATCCATCCGGTGTTCACCCTGGGCGACAGCTATCTCGTGTTCCTGGATTCGCCGTGGACCTGGCGCAGTTTCGAAAGAATCGAGGCCGTGGACGGGGCCGTCGACGAGGGCGACCGCTGGCTCGCGTATGTGAAGGCCGGGCTGGCACGGCGAGTGGCCGGGCGGAGCGGCAGGTAGACGCCGTCTTCAGGCGCGTCAGGGTCAAGCATTTTCGGCGCGGCGGGTATGATGTGCATTTTCATCGGACGACGACACGCATGAGCACCGAAGGACCACTCACCCCCGACGCGATGGCCGCCTTGCGCGAGCGCTTCGCAGCCCAGTCACGCAAGGCCCAGGCCTACTACGCGGTCATGCACGAGATCAAAGCTATCGTCGGCAACGACGACGCGGCCAATGCCTGGATGAACGCGCCACTTGAAGCCTTCGGCAAGCAGACGCCGGCCGAGCTGGTCGCGGCCGGCCGCGAACAGGCGGTGCTGGACCACATCCGCACGCTGACAGCGAAACCGGCGAAGTAAGGAAAACCTCGAGCGTGCAGGCATAAAAAAACCGGAGCCTGTGAACTGGCTCCGGTTTTTTTCGATCCCTTCTATTTACGCCGTTTCTTCCGGCGCCTGCGTCATGCGCACGAACATCGGCGCCACCAGCAGGCCCAGTTCGAACAGCAGGCACATCGGAATGGCCAGCGCCAGCTGGCTGACCACGTCGGGCGGCGTGACGATGGCCGCGATGACGAAGGCGCCGACGATGATGTAGGGCCGCACCGACTTCAGCTTCTCGATGCTGACGATGCCCATGCGCACCAGGATCACGACCACCACCGGCACCTCGAAGGTGGCGCCGAAGGCCAGGCACATCGACATCACGAAGTCGAGGTAGTTTTCGATGTCCGGCATCACGGCAATCGACGAGGGCGCGAATTCGGCGATGAAGTGGAACACGCGGCCGAACACGAGGAAGTAGCAGAACGCGACGCCGCCGATGAACAGCAGCGAGGACGAGATCACCAGCGGCAGCACCAGGCGCTTTTCGTGCGCGTACAGTCCCGGGGCCACGAAGGCCCAGATCTGGTAGAACACCCAGGGCAGTGCGATGATCAGCGCCACCATCAGCGTGACCTTCATCGGCACCAGGAAAGGCGAGACGACGCCGGTCGCGATCATCTTCGCACCCGTCGGCAGCGACTGCAGCATCGGGAAAGCGAGGAAATCGTAGACCTCCTTCGGCCCCGGCCAGATCATCAGCGCGATACAGACCACCGCCACGCCGATAATGGCTTTGACCAGGCGGTCGCGCAGTTCGACGAGGTGGGAGATGAAGGTTTCTTCGACTGGCGCTTCTTCGGTCATCTAAAAGAATGATGTTTTATTGGATTTCACACCCGGCCGGAACTTGCGCACGCGTGCGGCGCCCGACAATACCCGGGTCTTGCCGCCGTGGCGGTGCTTGTACCAGGCGGGAACGGCGGACGAACGCACCAGCTTCTTGCGGCGGAAGTCGCGCGCCTTGCGCTCGACGTCTTCGACGGTCGCGCTGAATGTGGACGCGGGCGGCGTCGGCTGGATATCGCCCTGCCAGGCCGATTCCACTTCCTGCTTGGCGCTCGAGAAGTGATGCTCGACGTCGGACTGGAATTCGGCGGCGCTGTCGGCCACTTCCTTCTGCAGGTTGCGCAGCTCGTCGAGCTGGATCTCGCGGCTGACCTCGGACTTGACGTCGTGCAGGTAGCGCTGGGCGCGGCCGTACAGGGTGCCGGCCATGCGCGCCACTTTCGGCAGCTTCTCGGGGCCGATCACGATCAGCGCCACCACGCCGATGATGGCGAGCTTGGACAGTCCCAGGTCGATCATGGCGCGACGGCGGGATTACGAACGGTGCTTTTCGCGGGTTTCGACGTCGATCGTCGACTTGTCCGCCACTTGCTGGGTCGGCGCTGCGGGATTGGCCGCGTTGCTTGCCGACTTTTCTTCCTCGCCGCGCACGCCGTCCTTGAAGCCCTTCACGGCCTTGCCGATGTCGGAACCGACGTTACCCAGTTTCTTGGTGCCGAACAGCAGCACCACCACGACCAGCACGATTACCCAGTGCCAAATACTCATCGAACCCATCATTTTCTCCTTCATGGGCACGGGTGCCCAAAATCAATGCAACTTGTGTGCAAACTGCTGGCGCAAACTGATGCGCAAAACTTACGCGCCAGTATACGCCAAGCAGCGCCTGCGTAACCGTCCTGCGGGAATATTGTCAGGTGCCAAGACCACGCCAGGGACGCGGACCGCCATACATGTGCAGGTGCAAGTGATACACCTCCTGGCCGCCGTTCGGACCGCTGTTGATCAGGGTCTTGTAGCCGCCGCTGCGCTTGCCTTCCGCATCGATGGTCACGCCGACGCCGTGTTCGGCCGCCAGCTTCGGCGCCAGCGCCAGCATCTTGCCCAGCAACGCGGTGTGCGCTTCGGTCGTGTCCGACAGCGTGTCGATGTGTTCTTTCGGAATCACCAGCAGGTGCACCGGCGCGGCCGGGTTGATGTCCTTGAACGCCAGCAACGCCTCGTCCTCGTAGACGACGTTCGCCGGAATCTGCTTGGCGACGATCTTGCAGAAAATGCAGTTATCCATGTTGTCTCCAGTGTGCTTGCCGCAACGGCGACGCCGGGCAATCCCAGCCATCGTAACCGAGAACGATGACGGCGCAATGACGCATCGCGCGAAAACAGTTTTAACGACGCGGTTTTAACGACGCAATCTTAACGACGCGCCAGTTACGCGTCCTTGCGCGCGGCTTTTTCTTCCAGGCCAGACACCCCTTCGCGGCGCGCCAGTTCGTCGACCACCTGTTGCGGCGTGAGGCCGAATTTCGCCAGCAACACCATCGAATGGAACCACAGGTCGGCGACTTCGTACAGCACCTTCGAGGTATCGCCGGACACACGCGCGTCCTTGGCGGCCATCACGGTCTCGGTGGCTTCTTCGCCGATCTTCTTGAGGATGGCGTCGTCGCCCTTGGCGAACAGCTTCGCCACATAGGAAGTTGCGGGGTCGCCGCCGTTTTCCGGCTTGCGCGATTCGATCACGGCCGCCAGGCGGGCCAGGGTGTCACTCATGGGTTTTCTTCGTATTCGTGTAAATCGTTTCCGGATCGCGCAGCACGGGGTCGACCGCCTGCCAGTCCCCGCCGTCGAACTTCTGGAAGAAGCAGGAATGGCGCCCGGTATGGCAGGCGATACCGCCGGCCTGCTCGATCTTGAGCAGCACCACGTCCTCGTCGCAGTCGAGGCGGATTTCCAGCACCTTCTGGGTGTGGCCGGATTCCTCCCCCTTGTGCCAGAGCTTCTTGCGCGAGCGGCTCCAGTAGACGGCTTCGCCCAGCTCCACCGTGCGTGCCAGCGCGTCGCGGTTCATCCAGGCGAACATCAAAATGTCGCCCGTGGCCGCTTCCTGGGCAATCACCGGCACCAGGCCGTTCTCGTCCCAGCGCACTTTTTTCAGCCACTTCGCGTTCGGGGTCGGCGTCGTTGCGATCGGGTTCGTCATGTCAGTCCATCCGCACCGGAATGCCGCGTTCAGCCATGTAGCGCTTGGCTTCGCCGACCGTGTGCTGGCCGTAGTGGAAGATCGAGGCGGCCAGCACCGCGTCGGCATGTCCTTCGAGCACGCCGTCGGCCAGGTCCTGCAGGCCGCCGACGCCGCCCGAGGCGATCACCGGAATGCCGACGGCATCCGACACCGCACGGGTCAGGCCGAGGTCGAAGCCGGACTTGGTGCCGTCGCGGTCCATGCTGGTCAGCAGCAATTCGCCGGCGCCCAGTTCCTGCAGCTTCTTCGCCCACGCGACGGCATCCATGCCGGTGGCGTTGCGCCCGCCGTGGGTGAACACTTCCCATTTGCCGGGCGCGACCTGCTTGGCGTCGATCGCCACCACGATGCACTGCGCACCGTGCTTCTGCGAAGCCTCGAAGACCAGCTGCGGGTTCTGCACGGCCGAGGTGTTCATGCTGACCTTGTCGGCGCCGGCGTTGAGCAAACGGCGCACGTCCTCGACCTTGCGCACGCCGCCACCGACGGTCAATGGAATGAACACGGTGGAGGCGACCGCCTCGATGATCGGCAGGATCAGGTCGCGGCCGTCGCTGGAGGCGGTGATGTCGAGGAAGGTGATCTCGTCGGCGCCCTGCCCGTCATAGCGGCGCGCGATCTCGACCGGATCGCCGGCGTCGCGCAGCTCGGTGAAGTTGACGCCCTTGACGACGCGGCCACCGGTCACGTCCAGGCAGGGGATGATGCGTTTTGCCAGCATAAATAATCTAAGTGGTGCCTCAGGCCTGTTCGCCTTCGGTCAGTTCGTCCGCGCGAGCCTGCGCGGATTCCAGGTCGAGCGTGCCTTCGTAGATCGAGCGGCCGCAGATGACGCCTTCGATGCCCTCGTCCTGCACCGCGCACAGCGCTTCGACGTCGGCCAGGTTGTGCAGGCCGCCGGAGGCGATGATCGGGATCTTGACGGCTTGCGCCAGGCGCACGGTCGCCTCGATGTTCACGCCGCCCATCATGCCGTCGCGGCCGATGTCGGTGTAGATGATCGATTCGACGCCGTAGCCCTCGAACTTGCGGGCCAGGTCGATGACCTCATGGCCGGACATCTTGCTCCAGCCGTCGGTCGCGACTTTACCGTCCTTGGCGTCGAGGCCGACGATGATGGAGCCGGGGAAGGCGCCGCAGGCGTCGTGCAGGAAGCCCGGGTTCTTCACCGCGGCGGTGCCGACGATGATGTAGCTGATGCCGTCGTCCAGGTAGCGCTCGATGGTGTCGAGGTCGCGGATGCCGCCGCCCAGCTGGACCGGAATCTCCTCGATGTCGTTGTCTTGCGCGTATTCCTGGACGACTTGCAGGATCGACTTGATGGCCGACTCGTTCTTCGGCTTGCCGGCGAAGGCGCCGTTCAGGTCGACCAGGTGCAGGCGGCGCGCGCCCTTCTTCAGCCAATGCAGGGCCATTTCGGCGGGGTCTTCGGAAAAGACGGTGGCGAGGTCCATGTCGCCCTGTTTCAGGCGAACGCAGTGACCGTCTTTCAGGTCGATGGCGGGGATCAGCAGCATGGTCGTGGTCGGTAAGTGAACGAAGGGTTCAAGGATTCCAGTGGATGAAATTGCGGTACAAGCGCAGGCCGGCGGCCGCGCTCTTCTCGGGGTGGAACTGGGTGGCGACGATGTTGTCGCGGGCAACGGCGCAGGTGTAGAAGCCGCCGTAGTCGGTGTCGCCGATGGTGTCGGCGGCGACCTCGGGCACGACATAATAGCTGTGCACGAAGTAGAAATAGCTGCCGTCGGCGACGCCGTCCCAGAGCGGGTGCGCGCGCGTCTGGCGCACGCGGTTCCAGCCCATCTGCGGGACCTTGAAGCGCGAGCCGTCGGCCTGCGTTTTACCGTCCAGCTGGAAGCGCACCACCTTGCCCGGCAACAGGCCGAGGCCCGGCGTGCCGCCGTTTTCCTCGCTCTCGTCGAACAGCATCTGCTCGCCCACGCACACACCCATCACGGGGCGGGTTGCGAATGCGCGGCGCAGGGCTTCCTCGGCGCCGGAGGCGCGCAGGCTGTCCATGCAGTCGCGCATGGCGCCCTGGCCCGGCAGCACGATGCGGTCGGCCGCGTCGATGTCGGCGGCCTTGTTCGAGACCAGGATGTCGGCTTCGGGCGCGGCGGCGCGCAGGGCCTGCGCCACCGAGCGCAGGTTGCCCAGGCCGTCGACCACTACGATCTTGTTCGTCATGGCTTGGTCGACCTCACAGGCTGCCTTTGGTCGAGGGAATGATGCCGGCGGCGCGCTCGTCGAGCTGGGTCGCCATGCGCAGCGCGCGCCCGAAGGCCTTGAACACGGTTTCGCACTGGTGGTGGGCGTTCACGCCGCGCAGGTTGTCGATGTGCAGGGTCACGCCCGCGTGGTTGACGAAGCCGCGGAAGAATTCGCCGGTGAGATCGACGTCGAAGGTGCCGATCATGGCGCGCGTCCAGGGGATGTGCATTTCCAGGCCGGGACGGCCGGAAAAGTCGATCACCACGCGCGACAGCGCTTCGTCCAGCGGCACGTACGAATGGCCGTAGCGGGTCATGCCCTTCTTGTCGCCGACCGCCTTGGCGATCGCCATGCCGAGGGTGATCCCGGTGTCCTCGACCGTATGGTGGGCATCGATGTGCAGGTCACCCACGGCGTCGACTTCCAGGTCGATCATCCCGTGGCGGGCGATCTGGTCGAGCATGTGGTCGAGGAAGGGCACGCCGGTGTTCAGCTTCTGGCGGCCGGTACCGTCGAGGTTGATCGCGACGCGGATCTGCGTCTCGTTGGTGTTGCGGGTGATTTCTGCGGTGCGGGTCATGAAAAGGTGCTCGTTGGGGTCAGGCGGCAGCTTGCGGCGATGCGAGCGCGGCCTTCAGTCCGTTCAGGAATGCGGAGTTTTCCTCCGGCGTACTGACCGTCACACGAATGCAATTGGCCAGCGATGGGTGCATTTTACTCAAATTTTTGATCAGCACCTTCCCGGATAGCAGTTTCGCGCAGACACCGGCCGCGTCCGGCACGCGCAGCGAGATGAAATTTGCCGCCGACGGAAATACTTCGACTCCCGGCAGGGCCGCCAGTTCGGCCGCCAGGCGCTCGCGCTCGGCGTTGATCGAGGCGGCCTGGGCGTCCAGCACCTCGACGTGGTCCAGCACGAACTCGGCCGCCACCTGGGTCAGCACGTTCACGTTGTAGGGCGGGCGCACCTTCTCGAACTCGGCCAGCAGCTTGGGCGCGGCCGTCATGTAGCCGAGGCGGATGCCGGCCAGGCCCAGCTTGGACACGGTACGCATCACGACCAGGTTCTCGAATTCGCCGAGGCGGTCCATGAAGGTCTGGCGCGCGAACGGTTGATAGGCCTCGTCCAGCACGGCGATGCCGGTCTCGCCCAGGGCGCGCAGGATGGCTTCGACCTCTTCGGTGGCGAACAGGTTGCCGGTCGGGTTGTTCGGATAGGCCAGGAACACCACGGCCGGCTTGTGCTCGGCAATCGCGGCCAGCATGGCGTCCATGTCGAGCGAGAAATCGGCCTTCAGGGGCACGCCGACGAAGTCGGCGCCCGCGAACTGGGCCGAGCGCGCATACATGACGAAGGCCGGCACCGGCGCCAGCACGACCGCGCGCCGCTCCTGGCTGGCCACCGTGGTGGTGACGATCTGGATCAGCTCGTCCGAGCCGTTGCCCAGCAGGACGCCATAGCCCTCGGGGATGCCGAGCTTGGCGCGCACCTTGTCCTTCAGCGTGGCGTAGGACGCCACCGGATAGCGGTTCAGCACCGCGTCGGCCAGGCGCGTGGCCAGCTCCTGGCGCAAGGCCTCCGGCAATGCGTATGGGTTCTCCATCGCGTCGAGCTTGATGTAGCCGCTCGCGTCGGGCACGACGTAGGCGCTGTCGGCGCGGATGTCGGCGCGGATGACGTTGGCAATCAGGTTATCGATGTTCATGCTCACTCCTCGGTGGCGGCGCGGGCGGCGCGCGCGATGCTCTTGCGTTTCTTGATGGTGGGTGCGGGGTCGGGAGCGCAGAGGCGCGCCTCGATGATCTCGCAATACGCCGGGTTGAGTTCAAAGCCACTGTATTGGCGCCCAAGACGCTTGGCCGCCAATGCAGTGGTGCCGCTGCCCATGAAGGGGTCGAGCACGATTCCCCCCGGCGGGCAGGACGCCTTGATCATGCGCTCGATGATCTCGAGCGGCTTTTGCGTGGGATGGTCGGCGCGCTCAGGATGCTCGCGGTGCAGGCGCGACACGCTCCACAGGTCCTTCGGGTTGTAGCCGACCTCCAGCCACTTGGCGCCCACAAAAATCGAGCGCGTGCGCGCCTTCTTGGTCGCCTCGTCGTACGGGACGCGCACCGCATCGAGGTCGAAGTAGTAATCCTTGCGGTTCACAAAGAAGCCGATGGTGTCGTGCACCGACGAGAAGCTGCGCACGCTGCCGCCCATCGAGGGCACGCGGCGGTCCCAGATGATCTCGTTCATCATCGTCATGCGCTTTTTGAGCATGACGAAGATCTCGGGCGCGAAGCGCCAGGTCAGGAAAATGTACAGGCTGCCGTTGGGTTTCAGCTTGGGCAGCGCCGCGTCGATCCACTGCTCGGTCCAGGTCAGGTAGGCCTCGACGCTCTGCTGGTCCGAGGCGTTGCCGTAGTCCTTGCCGAGGTTGTAGGGCGGGTCGGTCAGGAGCAGGTCAATGGCCCCGTCGGGGATGCGCGCCAGCCCTTCCAGCGCATCCTCGCAGAAGACCTGGTTGACCCAGTCCGTCATGACTGCTGTTTTTTCAAACGCAGTTCCGCGCTGCGCGCGTGCGCCTGCAGTCCTTCGCCATAGGCCAGTTCGGCCGCGACCTTGCCCAGGGTCTGGGCGCCCGCTTCGCTGACCTGGATCACCGAGGAGCGCTTCTGGAAGTCGTACACGCCCAGCGGCGACGAGAAGCGCGCGGTGCGCGAGGTCGGCAGCACGTGGTTCGGGCCGCAGCAATAGTCGCCCAGCGACTCCGACGAAAAACGGCCCAGGAACATGGCGCCGGCGTGGCGGATCTGCTCGGCCCACTGCTGCGGGTCCTCGGCCGAGATCTCGAGGTGCTCGGCGGCGATGTCGTTGGCGATCGCGCAAGCCTCGGCCATGTCGCGCACTTTGACCAGGGCGCCGCGGTCGGTCAGCGAGGTGGTGATCGTCTCTGCACGCGGCATGGTGGGCAGCAGCTTGTGGATGCTGGCCTCGACCTGCGCGATGTAGTCCGCGTCCGGGCACAGCAGGATGGCCTGGGCCAGCTCGTCGTGTTCGGCCTGCGAGAACAGGTCCATCGCGACCCAGTCCGGATCGGTGGTGCCGTCGCACAGCACCAGGATTTCCGAAGGGCCGGCGATCATGTCGATGCCGACCGTGCCGAACACGCGGCGCTTGGCGGCGGCCACATAGGCGTTGCCCGGGCCGACGATTTTATCGACGGCCGGAATCGTCTCGGTGCCGTAAGCCAGCGCGCCCACAGCCTGGGCGCCGCCGATGGTGATCACGCGCGTCACGCCGGCAATCGCGGCGGCGGCCAGCACCATCTGGTTCTTGACGCCGTCCGGGGTCGGGACCACCATGACGATTTCCTTCACGCCCGCCACTTGGGCCGGAATGGCGTTCATCAGCACCGACGAGGGGTAGGCCGCCTTGCCGCCCGGGACGTAGATGCCGACGCGGTCCAGTGGCGTCACGCGCTGGCCCAGCACGGTGCCGTCAGGCTCGGTGTAGGTAAAACCGTTGAGTTCCTGCTTCTGGCGCTCGTGGAACACGCGGATGCGCTCGGCCGCGACATGCAGCGCGGCGCGCTGGGCTTCCGGCAGCGCGGCCAGGGCCGCCTGCAGCTCGTCCTGCGCCAGGTCGAAGGCGCCGATGTGGGTCGCGCCACCGTTCGGGATGCGATCAAAACGGTTGGTGTACTCCAGCACGGCAGCATCGCCGCGTGCTTTCACGTCGGCGAGGATCTTCGCCACCGCGGTTTCGATCGCATCGTCGGTCGCGGCTTCGAAAGCCAGCAGCGTATGCAGCTGCTGCTTGAAGTTCGCGTCGGTGGAATCGAGTTTGCGGATCTGGACTGCCATGATGTTTTACCTTGTTACTTCGTGTTGATGCAGGATGCGCCACGTGAAGCGCGTTCGAACGCCTCGATGATGGGTTGCAGGCGCTCGCGCTTGAGTTTCAATGCGGCCTGGTTGACGACCAGGCGCGAGGAGATGTCCATGATCTTCTCGACTTCGACCAGGTTGTTGGCGCGCAGGGTGCCGCCGGTCGAGACCACGTCGACGATGGCGTCCGACAGCCCGACCAGGGGCGCCAGTTCCATCGAGCCGTACAGCTTGATCAGGTCGACGTGCACGCCCTTGCTGGCGAAGTGCTCGCGCGCGGTGTGCACGAACTTGGTCGCCACGCGCAGGCGCGCGCCCTGGCGCACGGCGGTCTCGTAGTCGAAGCCGGCGTTCACCGCCACCGACATGCGGCAGCAGGCGATGTTCAGGTCGACCGGCTGGTACAGGCCCTCGCCGCCATGCTCGAGCAGCACGTCCTTGCCGGCCACGCCGAAATCGGCCGCGCCGTACTGCACGTAGGTCGGCACGTCGGTGGCGCGCACGATCAGCACGCGCACCAGCGGGTCGTTGGTCGCGAGGATGAGCTTGCGCGAGGTTTCCGGGTTCTCGGTCACGGTGATGCCGGCGGCTTCCAGCAGCGGCAGCGTGTCCTCGAAGATGCGGCCCTTGGACAGGGCCAGGATCAGGCCCGGTTCCGTGGGCGATTGTGTTGCGATGGTCATATGGGCCTTACTTGATGCGCACGATGTCGGCGCCGACCGCCGACAGCTTCACTTCCATGCGGTCGTAGCCGCGGTCGAGGTGATAGATGCGGTCCACCAGGGTCGTGCCTTCGGCCGCCATGCCGGCGATCACCAGCGAGGCCGAGGCGCGCAGGTCGGTCGCCATCACGGGCGCGCCGACCAGGCGATCGACGCCCTTGATGAAGGCGGTGTTGCCCTCGGTCGAGATCTGCGCGCCCAGGCGGTTCATCTCCTGCACGTGCATGAAGCGGTTCTCGAAAATGGTCTCGGTCACGCGGCTCGGGCCAGCGGCGATGGTGTTCACCGCCATGAACTGGGCCTGCATGTCGGTCGGGAAGCCCGGGTACTCGGTGGTGCGGAACGACACTGGCTGCGGACGGCCGTTCATGCGCGCGCGGATGGTATCCGTGCCGACATCCATTTGCAGGCCGACTTCGCGCAGTTTATCGAGCGCGACATCGAAAATGTCGGTGCGGGTGCGGGTCAGCACGATGTCGCCGCCGGTGGCCGCGACGGCGCACAGGAAAGTCGCGGCTTCGATGCGGTCGGAGATCACGGCGTGTTTCGCGCCGTGCAGCGACTCGACGCCCTGGATCACCAGGCGGTCGGTGCCGATGCCCTCGATCTTCGCGCCCATGGCCACCAGCAGGTTGGCCAGGTCGGTCACTTCCGGCTCGCGCGCGGCGTTCTCGAGGATCGTCTCGCCTTCGGCCAGGGTCGCGGCCATCAGCAGGTTCTCGGTGCCGGTCACGGTGATCATGTCGGTCAGGATGCGCGCGCCCTTGAGCTTTTTCGCCTTGGCGTGGATGTAGCCGCCTTCGATCGTGATCTCGGCGCCCATCTGGCGCAGGCCCTTGATGTGCTGGTCGACCGGGCGCGAACCGATCGCGCAGCCGCCCGGCAGCGAGACCTTGGCTTCGCCGAAGCGCGCCAGCAGCGGGCCCAGCACCAGGATCGAGGCGCGCATGGTCTTCACCAGCTCGTACGGCGCTTCCAGGCTGGTGATGTTGGCGCCGTTCAGGGTGACGTTCTCGTCGTCCTGGGTGACCTTCAGGCCGGTCTGCTCGAGCAGCTTGAGGATGGTTTTGACGTCGTGCAGGCGCGGCACGTTGGTCAGTTCGACGTCGCCGCCCGTCAACAGGCCGGCGCACAGGATCGGCAGCGCCGCGTTCTTGGCGCCCGACACCGGGATCTCGCCGTTCAGGCGCTTGCCGCCGACAATCTGGAGCTTGTCCATGCTTATCCTTGGTACTCTTCTGGGGTGAGGGTCTTCATCGACAGCGCGTGGATCTCTTCGCGCATGCGGTCGCCCAGCGCGGCGTACACCAGCTGGTGGCGCTGGATCGGGCGCTTGCCGGCAAAGGCCGGCGAGACGATCACGGCCGAGAAATGGCGGCCGTCGCCTTCCACCTGCAGGTGGGTGCATTCCAGGCCATTGGCGATGTAGCTGTGGATCAGTTCTGGGGTGGTCGACACGATAATTCCTAATGAATAAATGTTACTGCGCGATGTAGACTGTCGTTCGGTGCGCTTCAGTGGCGCAGCTTGTAGCCGTGGCGGAGCAGGTTGATCGCCACCGCCGCCAGCACCGCGAAGAACGCGGACACGATGGCGAGGCTGGTCCACGGCGAGATGTCGGACTGGCCGAAGAAGCCGTGGCGGAACCCGTCAATCATATAAAAGAATGGGTTGAAATGCGAGACTGCCTGCCAGAATGCCGGCAGCGAGTGGATCGAATAGAACACCCCCGCCAGGAAGGTGGCCGGCATGATCAGGAAATTCTGGAACGCGGCGAGCTGGTCGAATTTATCCGCCCAGATGCCGGCGATCACGCCCAGGGTGCCGAGAATGGCCGCGCCCAGCACCGCGAACACGATGATCCACAGCGGCGCGGCAAAGCTCAGGTGGGCGAACCAGGCGGTAATCGCGAACACGCCGGCGCCGACCACCAGGCCGCGCACCACCGAGGCCGAGACATAGGCCAGCAGGATTTCCCAGTGCGACAGCGGCGGCAGCAGGATGAACACCAGGTTGCCGGTGATTTTCGACTGGATCAGCGAGGACGAGGAGTTGGCGAAGGCGTTCTGCAACACGCTCATCATCACCAGGCCGGGGATCAGGAAGGCGGTGTAGCTTACGCCCGGATAGACCTCGACCCGGCCTTCGAGCACGTGGCCGAAGATCAGCAAATAGAGCATGGCGGTCAGGATCGGCGCCGCAATGGTTTGCGTGGCAACCTTCCAGAAACGCAGCATCTCCTTGTAGAACAGGGTGCGGAAACCCACGGAAACAAAATTCACAGTGCACCCTTTCCGGCTTTGGCATCGCCCATGATTTGCAGGAAGATGTCTTCCAGGTCGGCTTGCTGCAACTGCATCTCGTCGACCACGGCCCCGCTTTCCCTCAGGCGCGCCAGGATGGATTCGACCTCGCCCGGCGCATTGATGCGCAGGCTGTAGCGGTTGCCCTTGCCGTTGCCTTGTTCGTCGTGCGAGACCAGGTGTCGCAGGCCTTCCGGCAGCGCGCCCTGCTTCAGGTGCACGATCAGCTGCGAGCCGGAGACGCGGCGCAGCAGGCCCTGCATGGTGTCGAGCGCCACGACTTCGCCGAGTTTCAGCATGGCGACGCGCTGGCACATGGCCTCGGCTTCTTCCAGGTAGTGGGTGGTCAGCACGACGGTGTGGCCTTCGCGGTTCAGGCGCGAGATGAATTTCCACAAGGTCTGGCGCAGTTCGACGTCGACACCCGCGGTCGGCTCGTCCAGCACGATGACCGGCGGCTTGTGCACCAGGGCCTGGGCCACCAGCACGCGGCGCTTCATGCCGCCCGACAGGGCGCGCATGTTGACGTCGGCCTTGTTCGTGAGGTCGAGGTTGTCCATGACCTCGTCGATCCACTTGTCGTTGTTCTTGATGCCGAAGTAGCCCGACTGCAGGCGCAGGGTTTCGCGCACGGTGAAGAAGGGATCGAACACCAGTTCCTGCGGCACCACGCCGAGTTTTTTCCGCGCCTCGCGGAAATCGCTCACGACGTCGTGGCCGTGGATCTTGACGCTGCCGACGTCCGGCCGGATCAAGCCGGCGATGGTGGAGATCAGGGTGGTCTTGCCGGCGCCATTCGGGCCGAGCAGGCCGAAGAACTCGCCCTGTTCGATGTTCAGGGAAACGCCTTTCAGGGCCTTGAAGCCCTTGTAGCTTTTCTCGACGCTGTCTATCTGGATCGCTGTCATTCTTGTTCGAAGTTGGCCGCGGCGCGGGCGCGCGCAGTCCGGGCGGGGAAACGACCCATTATAGGGGAAATCGTCAATGCAAGAGCTTGGGCGAGTGAGTCGACGGCGGCGGTGACCGTAGGGTGGGCACTCCGTGCCCACCGGAACGTGGTGTTCTCGGCAACGGTTGTGCCAAAGGTAAAGCGTGCGAACCGATCAGGTTCTGGAAGAAAACCGAAAACGCATCAGGCAATACCTGGCGTTATCGGCGGCAGCCCCGATTGCCACGCCGCGGAAACGCAGCGTTTACGCGTGGGCACGGCGTGCCTACGCCGGCCGCGCCCACCCTACAAAACGCCGCAGGCGTTCAGCGCCGCTCCAACAGCCCGTCCAGGCCGTACAGGTTGACCAGCGCATCGACATTCGCCGGCACGTTGATGAAGCTGAGCCTGCGCCCGGCGTCGTGCGCGCGGCGCTGCCAGGCGAGCAGCAGGGCCACGCCGGACGAGTCGACGGCGCGCACGCCGCCCAGGTCGAACACGGTCTCGCCGGCCTGGATCGCCGCAATGCCCTGCTCCAACGCCGCGTTGGCGTTCTGGAAGGTCAGGGCATCGAGCGAAAGCATGGGATTTGCTTCTGCCATCGATTACTTCGGCGCTTTCAGCGGCTTGCTGGCCAGCTGGCGGTTACGCTCGGCCAGGCGGTTGATCAGGCCATCGATGCCGGACTTGTTGATCTCGGCCTTGAAGGTGCCCTTGTAGGTCTCGACCAGCCAGGCGCCCAGCACGTTGATGTCGTAGATCTTCCAGCCCTGGTTGCCCTTGGACAGGCGGTAGTTCAGGGTGATCGGCTCGCCGCGGGTGACGTTCACCTGCGAACGCACTTCGACGTCGGTATCTTGCGGGCTCGAACGCATCGGCTTGAACTCGACGGTTTCGTTCTTGATCTGCGACAGCGCGCCGGAATAGGTGTACACCAGCAGCGTGCGGAATTCTTCCGACAGGCGCTTTTGCTGTTCCGGAGTGGCCTGGCGCCAGAACGGGCCGGCGGCCTGGGCGGTCATCTTCTCGGCATCCACGTGCGGCAGGATCTTCGAGTTAACCAGTTCCATGATCTTGGCGCGGTTGCCGGCCTGGATGTCCTTGTCGGCCTTGACGGTGTCGATGACGTCGGCGCTGATGCGCTTGACCAGCACGTCGGGGGCTTCGGCGCTGGCCGGCGCCGGTGCGGCGATCACGCTGGTGGCAAAAGCGACGGAAGCAACGGTGGCGATGAGGTGGGCAATGGGTTTCATAGGGCTCTCTTTTCTGTTCGTTGGCGTCTCCGGCTAAAAGCGCCGCGTCAAGCGGGACTTCTTGTGCCGGACTATTTTTTTACCAATTACTGCTGCGTCTTTTCCGGTGTTGCCGGTTCCGGCACGACCTGGGTATTCGAGGTCGGCTCGTCCTGGGCATCGTCCTGGGCATCGTCCTGCTTGCGCTCGTTCTCGCCGTCGAACACCTGGCTCTCGCGGCGCTGCAGGAAGCCGTCGCGAATGAATTCGTAACGGTCCAGTGCCGCTTCTTCCATCAGATTCGATGCGTCGAGGACCGCAGCGCGCGTATCGACGACGCGCACGCCGGTACCGATGTTGCGCCAGTTGACCGGCTCCTTGTGGCTCCAGGGGTCGCCCCACATGTCGCCCGGTAACGCAGCAGTGTCACGTACCGTAGATGGGCCGAAAATCGGCAACATCAAGTAGGGACCGGAAGGAACACCCCAGTAACCGAGGGTCTGGCCCAGGTCTTCGTCGTGTTTCTGCAGGCCGGCTTCGGAAGCGATGTCGAGCAGGCCGACGATGCCGAAGGTCGAGTTCAGCGCGAAACGGGTGAAGTCGGTCATGCCCGCTTCGCCTTTGCCCTGCAGGAAGTTATTCACCGAGCTCCAGGCATCCGACAGGTTGCCGAAGAAGTTACCGACGCCGGTCTGCACGAAGCTTGGCGTGACTTTCTTGTAGGCGGTCGCGGCCGGCTTCAGGGCGACACGGTCGACCGCGTCGTTGAAGGCGAAGCTGGCCCGGTTGAACTTCTCGAACGGGTCTTCCGGATTGCTGGGCGCCGCGCAGCCGGACAATACGGCGCAGGCGGCCACCGCCAGGGCCAGGCCACGCGCGCGCGGCAGGGTCGTCATGTTCTTGCTTTTCATTATTCGCTGCCATCCTTTCCTTCGGCAGCCTTGCTGTAGATGAACTGGTTGATCAGGTCTTCCAGCACGGTCGCCGATTGCGTACGGTTGATTCGATCACCGTCGACGAGGTTGTTGGTGTCGCCGCCGGGTTCGATGCCAATGTATTGCTCGCCCAGCAAACCTGCAGTCAGGATCTTGAGCGACGAATCTTTCGGGAAGTGATAGCTTTGGTCCAGGTCCAGACGCACCATGGCCTGGTAGGTCTTGTCGTCGAAGGTGATGTCGCCGACACGGCCGACCACGACACCGGCGCTCTTGACTGGCGCCTGCGGTTTCAGTCCACCAATATTATCGAACTTCCCTGTCACGGCGTAGGTGTCGGAGAACGACAGCGAGCTCATGTTTCCTGCCTGGAGGGCCAGGAACAAAATGGCGGCAGCGCCCAACAGGACAAACAGGCCGACCCAGACGTCGATGATTTTGCGATGCATAGTAATTCCTAGTATTCAGGCCGTCTGTGCGCGGCCAAACGAAACGATTTTTATTCGGGAGTGAACATCAGGGCGGTCATGACGAAATCCAGGCCCAGCACCAGCAGCGATGCGATCACCACGGTCCGGGTGGTGGCGCGCGCCACGTCGGCCGGGGTCGGCTTCACGTGGTAACCCTGGAACAGTGCGGTGAAGGTCACGGCGACGCCGAACACGAAACTCTTGATGATGCTGCTGATCACGTCGCGCCGGACGTCCACGCCGGCCTGCATTTGCGACCAGAACGCGCCTTCATCCAGGCTGAGCAGTTTCACGGCGACCAGGTAGCTGCCCATGATGCCGACGGCCGAGAACACGGCGGCCAGTACCGGCATGGCGACCACGCCGCCCCAGAAACGGGGCGCCAGCACGCGCTGCACGGGATTGACCGCCATCATTTCCATGGCCGACAGCTCGTCGTTCGACTTCATCAGGCCGATCTCGGCGGTCAGCGAGGTGCCGGCGCGGCCCGCGAACAGCAGCGCCGTCACGACCGGCCCGAGTTCGCGGATCAGCGACAGCGCCGTCAGCGAGCCGAGCTTTTCCTCGGCGCCGAACTGGATCAGGTTGACGTAGAACTGCAGGCCCAGCACCAGGCCCACGAACAGGCCGGACACGATCGTGATGACGAGCGAGTAATTGCCAATAAAATGGATCTGCTCGGAAATCAGGGTCGGACGACGGAAGGCGCCCGGCGAAAAACGCAGCAGGGTGAAAAAGGCGCGCGTGGCGAAGCCCAGGCTTTCGATCGACTCGCGCACGGTGGCGCCAGCCTTTTCAAGGAGATTCAGGATCATCGCGGCGCTCCCAGGCCCAGGTCGTCGGCCAGCGACTTGCCGGGATAATGGAAGGGCACCGGGCCATCCGGTTCGGCATTCACGAACTGCTTCACGTAAGGATCGGTCGACACGCGCAGCTCTTCCGGCGTGCCTTCGGCGACGATCTTGCCGGCCGACATGAAGTACACGTAATCGGCGATGGCGAAGGTTTCCTTGACGTCGTGCGAGACCAGGATCGAGGTCGAGCCGAGGGCGTCGTTCAGGTTGCGGATCAGGTTGGCGGTGACGCCCATCGAGATCGGATCGAGGCCGGCGAACGGCTCGTCGTACATGATCAGTTCCGGGTCGAGCGCGATGGCGCGCGCGACGGCGACGCGGCGCGCCATGCCGCCCGAGATTTCGCGCGGTTTCAGCTTCGAGGCGTTGCGCAGGCCGACGGCGTTCAACTTCATCAGGACCAGGTCGCGGATCATCTCTTCGGACAGCTCGGTATGCTCGCGCAGCGGGAAGGCGACGTTGTCGAAGATGGTCAGGTCATTGAACAGGGCGCCGAACTGGAACAGCATGCCCATGCGGCGGCGCAGGCGGTACAGGCCTTCGGTATTCAAACGATGCACGACCTCGCCGCCGACCCGCACTTCGCCGCGCTGCGGACGAATCTGTCCGCCGATCAGGCGCAGCACCGTGGTCTTGCCGCAGCCGGACCCACCCATGACGGCAATCAGCTTGCCGCGCGGGAAGTCCATGCGCAGGTTCGACAGGATCTTTCGATCGCCGTAGCCGAACTCGAGATCGCGTATTTCTACTAGGTTAGACACAGAGGGTTATTCGGTTTTGGGGAATCCCGTATTGTAGTGCAGAAACGGCAACCGCTGCTTGAGCCACCTCGGTTTCGGCCGGGCCCGCGACGTATGATTACAACACAAATAACCCGTGGGTCAGCTATTTAAAGTTGTAAGTAATTGTTTTTCTTAGGATATGCATATATGCCAACATTTCTATTTATTGCAAGGTATCAACATTGGTATCCCTGAGGAACGGATGCCCGGCGCCGACAGGCGCCGCCCCTGCACGCTTCCTGCGCCGGTTTCGTTGCAATGCGAAAGCGCGCGGGGGTCGGTTTTCATGACAAAAAAGGGCGCACCGCGGTGCGCCCTTTTGCTGTACCTGTCTGCCGTTCAGCGCGGCAGCAGCGACGAGCCCATCAGGAACTCGTCCACCGCGCGTGCGCACTGGCGTCCTTCGCGGATTGCCCACACGACCAGCGACTGGCCGCGCCGCATGTCGCCGGCAACGAACACCTTCGGCACCGAGGTCTGGTAAGCATTGTCTCCCTCGACCGTGGCGCGGGCGTTGCCGCGCGCATCCTTCTGCACGCCGAAGGCGTCGAGCACCTGCTGCACCGGCGAGACGAAGCCCATCGCCAGGAACACGAGGTCGGCCTTGATCTCGAACTCCGAATCCGGCACTTCGCTCATCTTGCCGTCCTTCCATTCGACATGGCAGGCGACCAGCTTTTCCAGCTTGCCGTTCTTGCCCTCGAAGCGCTTGGTCGCCACCGCGAAGTCGCGCTGGCAGCCTTCTTCGTGCGAGGACGAGGTGCGCAACTTGGTCGGCCAGTAAGGCCAGACCAGCGGTTTGTTCTCTTGCTCCGGCGGCATCGGCATCAGCTCGAACTGGGTGATCGAGGCGGCGCCGTGGCGGTTCGACGTGCCGACGCAGTCGGAACCGGTGTCGCCGCCGCCGATCACGACCACGTGCTTGCCGGTCGCCTTGATCTGGTCCTTCAGCTTGTCTCCGGCATTCACGCGGTTTTGCTGGGGCAGGAAATCCATTGCGAAATGCACGCCCTTCAGGTCGCGGCCCGGCACCGGCAGGTCGCGCGGCTGCTCGGCGCCCCCGGCCATCACGACGGCGTCGAACTGGGCGGCCAGGTCTTCCGGGAAGATGGTGTCGCGCGCCATGTTGCTGACCGTGGTCGGGAAATCCTTGCCGATCAGGACGCCGGTGCGGAAGCTCACACCCTCGGCCTGCATCTGCTCGATACGACGATCGATCAGGCCCTTCTCCATCTTGAAGTCGGGGATGCCGTAGCGCAGCAGGCCGCCGATGCGGTCGCTCTTTTCGAACACCGTCACGTCGTGGCCGGCGCGCGCCAGCTGCTGGGCGGCGGCCAGGCCCGCGGGGCCGGAACCGACCACGGCAACCGTCTTGCCGGTTTTAACCGCCGGCGGCTGCGGCACGACCCAGCCGTGTTCCCAGGCCGTGTCCGCGATCTTGCGTTCGATCGACTTGATGCCGACCGGGTCATTGTTGATGTTCAGCGTGCACGAGGCTTCGCAGGGCGCCGGGCAGATGCGGCCAGTGACCTCGGGGAAGTTATTCGTCGAGTGCAGGTTGTCGATCGCGCCGCGGTAGTTGCCGTGGTAGACCAGGTCGTTCCAGTCGGGGATCTGGTTGTTGACCGGGCAGCCGGTGTTGCAGAAGGGGATGCCGCAATCCATGCAGCGTGCGCCCTGCACCTTGGCCTGGCTGTCGCTCAGGGTGAGGACGAATTCCTTGTAGTTCTTGACGCGTGCGGCGGGTTCCAGGTGGTCTTCTTCCTGCCGTTGAAATTCCATGAAGCCGGTGATTTTGCCCATGCTGTTTTATCCTTTGTTGGTGCCGAAGATCGCGCTGCGCTTTCTTGTACAGCGGAGCGTGCAGTCGTTGAACGTGTGGGGTGATTCAGGCCAGTGGCCTGAATCACGAGCCGCCCATGCTTACGCCGCGAGTTCGATCTTGTCGTTGGCTTCTTCCATGCTGCTGTTGTGCATCTCTTCCAGGGCGCGCTTGTATTCGGTCGGGAAGACCTTCACGAACTTGCCGCGGCTGTTGGCCCAGTCGTCGAGCAGGTTGCGCGCGCGGGTGGAACCCGTGTGCTTGAAGTGACGCTCGATCAGGCGGCGCAGGATGACCTCATCCGATTCGCGCTCGCCGCCCCGGGTCTGGCTGTGCCAGCCGGAGATGTCGCCCTGCTCTTTCGTCGACACCACGCGCTCGAGGTTGACCATGGTCGTGTTGCAGCGCGCCTCGAATTCGTTCTTCGGATCGTAGACATAGGCCACGCCGCCCGACATGCCGGCAGCGAAGTTGCGGCCGGTTTCGCCCAGCACCACGACGGTGCCGCCGGTCATGTATTCGCAGCCGTGGTCGCCCAGGCCTTCCACCACCGCGACGGCGCCCGAGTTGCGGACCGCAAAACGTTCGCCGGCCACGCCGTTGAAGAAGGCTTCGCCGGCGATCGCACCGTACAGCACGGTGTTGCCGACGATGATGTTGTCCACCGCCCAGCCGCGGAACTCGGTGTTCGGACGCACGATGATGCGGCCGCCCGACAGGCCCTTGCCGACGTAGTCGTTGCCTTCACCCACCAGGTCGATCGTGATCCCGGCCGCCAGGAACGCCGCCGCCGACTGGCCGGCCGTGCCCTGCAGCTGGATGTGGATGGTGTCGTCCGGCAGCCCGGCGTGACCATAGCGCTTGGCGACTTCGCCCGACAGCATGGCGCCGACCGTGCGGTTGACGTTCTTCACCGGGGTGATGAAGGAGACGCGCTCGCCGCGGTCCAGGGCCGGGCGCGCCTGCGCGATCAGCTTGTGGTCGAGCGCGCGGTCCAGGCCGTGGTCCTGCGTTTCCGTGTGGAACAGGCTGCGCGGCGCATCGGTTTTCGGCTGGTAGAAAATGTTCGAGAAGTCCAGGCCCTGCGCCTTCCAGTGCGTGATCGCCTTCGACTTATCCAGCAAGTCGGAACGGCCAATCAGCTCGTCGTAGGTGCGGATGCCGAGCTGGGCCATCAATTGACGCGCTTCTTCGGCGACGAAGAAGAAGTAATTGACGACGTGTTCCGGCTTGCCCTGGAACTTGGCGCGCAGCACCGGGTCCTGCGTGGCGACGCCGACCGGGCAGGTATTCAGGTGGCACTTGCGCATCATGATGCAGCCCTCGACCACCAGCGGCGCGGTCGCGAAGCCGATCTCGTCGGCGCCGAGCATGGCGGCGATCACGACGTCGCGGCCGGTCTTCATCTGGCCGTCGGCCTGGACGCGGATGCGGCTGCGCAGGCCGTTCAGGACCAATGTTTGTTGGGTCTCTGCGAGACCCAACTCCCACGGCGTGCCGGCGTGCTTCACCGACGACAGCGGCGAGGCGCCGGTGCCGCCGTCGTGGCCGGCAACGACCACGTGGTCGGCCTTGGCCTTCGAGACGCCGGCGGCGACGGTGCCGATGCCGACTTCCGACACCAGTTTCACCGAGATCGAGGCATTTGGATTCGCATTCTTGAGGTCGTGGATCAGCTGCGCCAGGTCTTCGATCGAATAGATGTCGTGGTGCGGCGGCGGAGAAATCAGGCCCACGCCCGGCACCGAGAAGCGCAGCGAGGCGATGTACTCGGACACCTTGTGGCCCGGCAGCTGACCGCCCTCGCCCGGCTTGGCGCCCTGCGCCATCTTGATCTGGATTTGATCGGCCGCATTCAGGTACTCGGCGGTGACGCCGAAGCGGCCCGAGGCCACCTGCTTGATCTTCGAGCGCAGCGAATCGCCCTCTTCCAGCGGGATGTCGGCGGCGACACGATCGGCGCCCAGTACCGATGCCAGGGTCTCGCCCTTGCTGATCTTGATGCCCTTGAACTCGTTGATGTAACGCAGCGGATCTTCGCCGCCCTCGCCCGTGTTGCTCTTGCCGCCGATGCGGTTCATCGCGATCGCCAGGGTCGCATGGGCTTCGGTCGAGATCGAGCCCAGCGACATGGCGCCGGTGGCGAAACGCTTGACGATTTCCTTGGCCGGCTCGACCTCGTCGATCGGGATCGCACGGCTCGGGTCGATCTTGAACTCGAACAGGCCGCGCAGGGTCAGGTGACGGCGCGTCTGCTCGTTGATCAGCTGGGCGTATTCCTTGTAGGTGCTGAAGCTGTTGGCGCGGGTCGAGTGCTGCAGCTTGGCGATCGCGTCCGGCGTCCACATGTGGTCTTCGCCGCGCACGCGGAAGGCGTATTCGCCGCCGGTGTCGAGGGCATTCGCCAGCAGCGGGTCGTTGCCGAAGGCGAGATTGTGCAGGCGCAGCGCCTCTTCCGCCACTTCGAACAAGCCGATGCCTTCGACGGTGGACGAGGTGCCGCGGAAGTACTTGTCGACCAGCGACTTGTTCAGGCCGACGGCTTCGAAGATCTGGGCGCCGCAATAGGACATGTAGGTCGAGATGCCCATCTTCGACATCACCTTCAGCAAGCCCTTGCCGATTGCCTTGGTGTAGTTGTACATGGCGGTCTCGGGCGCCATTTCGTGCGGCAGGTGCTGGGCCAGGTCGCTCAGGGTTTCCAGCGCCAGGTAGGGGTGCACGGCTTCCGCGCCATAGCCGGCCAGCAGGGCGAAGTGGTGGGTTTCGCGGGCCGAGCCGGTTTCCACCACCAGGCCGGTCGAGGCGCGCAGGCCGCGGCCTACCAGGTGCTGGTGGATGGTGGACGTGGCCAGCAGGGCGGGAATCGCGACCATGTCGCTCGAGACGGCGCGGTCCGAGACGATCAGGATGTTGTGGCCGGATTTCACGGCGTCGACCGCTTCCGCGCACAGCGAGGCCAGCGAGGCTTCGATACCCTCCTTGCCCCAGGCGACCGGGTAGCAGATGTTCAGTTCATACGACTTGAACTTGCCGCCGGTGTGCAGGCTGATGCTGCGCAGGCGCGCCATGTCGTCGAAACCGAGCACCGGCTGCGACACTTCCAGGCGCATCGGCGGGTTGACGTTGTTGGTGTCGAGCAGGTTCGGCTTCGGACCGATAAAGGACACCAGCGACATCACCATGCTTTCGCGGATCGGGTCGATCGGCGGGTTCGTCACCTGCGCAAACAATTGTTTGAAATAATTGTACAAAGGTTTGAGCTTGTTCGACATCACCGCCAGCGGCGAGTCGTTGCCCATGGAGCCCGTCGCCTCTTCGGCCAGCACGGCCATCGGCGCCATCAGGAATTTCAGGTCTTCCTGGGTATAGCCGAAGGCTTGCTGGCGGTCGAGCAGCGTGACGGCCGCCTTTTCGCCCTGCGCCGGCGTATCCTTGACGCGGTTTTGCGCCAGTTGCGACTCCGACAGCTTGATTTCGTTGAGCTTGATGCGCACCGACTTGATCCAGGCTTTATAGGGCTTGGCGTTCGAATAGGTGTCCTTCAGTTCCTTGTCGTCGATGATGCGCCCCGCTTCCAGGTCGATCAGGAACATTTTTCCAGGCTGAAGGCGCCATTTCTTGACGATGCGCGATTCCGGAATCGGCAGCACGCCCGATTCGGACGCCATGACCACCAGGTCGTCCTCGGTGACGACGTAGCGCGCCGGACGCAGGCCGTTGCGGTCCAGGGTGCCGCCGATGTGGCGGCCGTCGGTGAAGGCCATCGCCGCCGGGCCATCCCAGGGTTCCATCATCGCCGCGTGGTACTCGTAGAAAGCCTTGCGGTTGTCGTCCATCGCGCTGTGGTTTTCCCAGGCTTCGGGAATCATCATCATCATGGCCTGGGCGATCGGGTAGCCGGCCATCACCAGCAGCTCCAATGCATTGTCGAAGCAGGCGGTGTCGGACTGGCCCTCGTAGATCAGCGGGAACAGCTTGTTCAGGTCGTCGCCGAGCACGGCCGACTTCATCACGCCTTCGCGCGCGCGGGTCCAGTTGAAGTTGCCCTTGACGGTATTGATCTCGCCGTTGTGCGCGATCAGGCGATACGGGTGGGCCAGCGGCCACTCCGGGAAGGTGTTGGTCGAGAAGCGCTGGTGCACCAGGGCCAGGGCCGAGACGCAGCGCGGGTCCTGCAGGTCCTTGAAGTAGACGCCGACCTGGTCGGCCAGCAGCAGGCCTTTATAGACGATGGTGCGCGCCGACATCGAGGGCACGAAGAATTCCTTGCCGTGCAGGAGTTTCAGGGCCTGGATCGCGTGGCCGGAGGACTTGCGGATCACGTACAGCTTACGCTCGAGCGCGTCGGTAACCATGATGTCCGGGCCGCGGCCGATGAAGATCTGGCGGATCACCGGCTCCTTGGCCTTCACGGTCGGCGACATCGGCATGGTCTCGTCGACCGGCACGTTGCGCCAGCCCAGCACGACCTGGCCTTCGATGCGCACGGCGCGCTCGATTTCCTGTTCGCAGGCGATGCGCGAGGCGTGCTCCTTCGGCAGGAACACCATGCCGACGCCGTATTCGCCAGGCGGCGGCAGCTCGACGCCCTGCTTGGCCATTTCGTCGCGGAAGTACTGGTCGGGGATCTGGATCAGGATACCGGCGCCATCGCCCATCAGCGCATCGGCGCCGACGGCGCCACGGTGATCCAGATTCTTCAGGATCATCAGCCCCTGATCGATGATGGAATGACTTTTGTTGCCCTTGATATGGGCGATGAAACCGACGCCGCAGGCATCGTGTTCATTGGCGGGATCGTATAAACCTTGGGCAATCATGAAGGGCTCTCCACAGCTTTTTCAGGGGTTGAAGGCCGAGAATAGTGCAATGCAGCAGACGCATCAAGCAGAATAATTAGGGTCGGAGTCAAATTAAAGGATGACTTACCGCTGAATCTTTTAATTGGGGACAGATTCAATCCCGGATCAAAACCCCTATTTTGGGCAAAATTTATTCACATGAAAGTGGCAGGAAAGGCAGAAGATTGCGAACGATTCAGGAAGCGTCGTGCAGCCCGACGTCGGCGCCGGATCGGCCGGTGGCTGCTCGAAGGCGCGGCATGACACCGCGCCGGATGGGATCACACCGCGTCGGCTTGCGGCTTCTTGAAAGGACGGCCACGCTTGGCCGGCAGGATGCGGCGCTGCGTCTTGCGCTCCAGCTCGCGCTTGAAGGCCTCGGTGCCGAGCGGCTGGCCTTTCTGGACGGAGGCGGCGATCAGCGCCAGCTCGTCGGCGGCGATCCCCTGCTGGACCAGGTCGGTATAGGCGGCCTCGCGCTGGAAAGGCGTGTTGCCCAGTTCCCAGAACAGGGCATGGTCGGTGATGACCGGATCGGGACGCAGGCCGGCGTGGTGGGCGTAGCTCGACCAGGCGTAGTCCTTCGGATCGGCCGCCTGCCCTGCCTGCACGGGCGCCAGCTCGATGAAGCGGCTGCACATCAGGAAGTGTTTGTCGGTATCGACCACCGCCGTGCGAAACCGCCCCTCGAACAAGCCGCCCGAGCGCCCATACTTGGCGTTATACCAGGGCACGTAGAAGCGGCCGAGCTTTTGCATCATCGCCGCCAGGCTGTCCTCGTCAGGCGGCGTCGCCAGCAGGTGCAGGTGGGTCGGCAGCAAGGCATAGGCGTGGATCGCCACCTTGTAGAAACGGGACGCCTCCTTCAGCCAGCCGAGGAAACGGACGTAGTCCTCGTCCTCGCGGAACACCAGTTGCGGATCGTTGGCGCGCTGGAGGATGTGGTGGGGCTGCTTGGGGAGAATGAGGCGGGGTTGACGGGCCATCGGCGGGTAGATGAGCGGTTCGGATGGCGTATTTTAACGCCCCACCCCTACTCTGTCCCTGATTTTAAAACCGAGTCGAAAAATTCGCTTCGACTCTGTCCCGATTTCGTAGGGTGGGCTCTCGAGTCCACGCGGTCTCACCGTATGCAGGCCAGAACAGCGTTTCGACCGGGTAGCCGGGGTACCGCGTGGGTTCAAGAACCCACCCTACAACTGTCCCGATTTCGTAGGGTGGGCTCTCGAGCCCACGCGGTCACCGTATGCGGGCCAGAACAGGGTTTCGACAACGGAGCCAGTGTAGCGCGTGGGTTCAAGAACCCACCCTACAAAAGCCGGTTACATTGCCGTCAAGGGGGAGAAGTCAGGCCAGCGTGAACCCGGCCGACAAACTGTACCCCTCGCCATACGCGCTGCGCAGCGGCAGATCCTGTCCCAGGGCTGTGCGCGCCTTCTTGCGCAGGCGGTACACCAGCATGTCGACACGCCGGCTGGCGTCCGGATCGTCTCCGCCCATGCCGGCGACGATGGTCGCGCGCGGCACCGGGCGGGTGTTGATCGTCAACAGGTGCAGGAAATTGAATTCCTTTTCGGTCAGGTCGATCACCTTGCCGCCGAGCTCGAGCTGGCGGGCGCTGACGCGCAGGGTCCACTTGCTCGGCAGCGGCGCCGGTTCGCTCGGGCGCACGCGCCGGCCCAGGGCCTCGATGTGGGCGGCCAGTTCGGGGAACTTGATCGGCTTGGTCAAGTAATGGTCGGCGCCCAGCTGCAGGCCGAGGATGCGGTTGTCGAAGGCGACGCGGCCGGTCAGCACCAGCAGGCCGATTTCGGGGTACAGCTGGCGCATGCGCGGAATCACGGTGAAACCGTCTTCGTCGGGCAAGCCCAGGTCCAGCACCACCACGGCGGCCGGGGTGCGCGTGAGCGCCGCCCACATCTCGCTGGCGGAGGTGGCGACGGTGACTTCATGGTCGAGTTCGCGCAGGAACTCGGCCATATCGCCGGCGTAGTCGCCGTTATCTTCAACAATCAATATCTGCGTCATGGGTGGGCCACGTTCTTTGTTTTACTTGTGCCTGTCGTGCCGGCAGGGGCCGTTCCCGGAGGGTTCGATGGATTATCACTGCTGGGTTCAAGCTGCGCAAGCGCTTTGCCCGCGCCCGCCACCGGCAGCCAGATGCGGAACTCGGCGCCGCCGCCAGCCGGCTTGACCAGGCTGACGATGCCGCCGTGGACTTCGACGATCGAGCGCGCCATGTACAGGCCCAGGCCGCTGCCCGGCAAACCCTGCGCATTGCGGCCGCGGTAGAACTTGTCGAAGATGTACGTCTCTTCGTCGCCGGCGACG
>DNCF01000080.1 GCA_003484545.1 Massilia sp.
ACCGGCTGGGCCGCCGCCTTCGGTCCGCCGTTAGCGTCGGCCTTGGCGGCGTCGACCTTGCCGGCATAGTCGCTGGCCACCAGGGCGCTTGCCTGTTCCCGCGGCATGCCGGTCACGACCAGCCATTCGGCCACCAGTTTCGCCAGGCGCTCGAGCGCGATGCGGTGGGTGGCGTCGGTCTTCGTGTAGATCCAGTCCGAGAAGGCCATGAAGTTCTCGAAAGGACGCGCGCCCAGCAAGGTCTTGACCGTGTTGGCGAAGCGTCCCGAGTTGGCCACCAGGTCCCAGTAGCGGGCGAAGCGTACCAGGCGCTGCATGGTCGGGAAGTCGATCAGGCTGGTCGCCAGCACCGTGTAGGGAGGATAAGGGTCGTACACCATCCGGTACGGGCCGGTGTGGCGGATGATCGGCGTGCCGCGCAGGCGTTTCAATATGCCGAACTGGATTTCATGTGCGCCCAGGCCCACCAGTTGGTCGAAGCCGCGCGCGAAGCTGGCGATGTCCTCGCCGGGCAGGCCGGCGATCAGGTCGACGTGCAGGTGGGCCTGCGATTGCGTGCACAGCCAGCGGATGTTGTCGGCCGCCTTCTCGTTGTTCTGCTTGCGGCTGACCAGGGCCTGCACTTCCGGGTTAAAACTCTGGATGCCGATCTCGAACTGCAGGGCGCCGGCCGGGAACTGGGCGATGGTCTCCTTCAGCGCTTCCGGCAGGTGGTCGGGCACCAGTTCGAAGTGGGCATAGACCGGGTCGTCGGGATTGGCCGCCAGCTTATCCAGGAAGAACTGCATAATGCGCTGGCTGGTCTTGACGTTCAGGTTGAAGGTGCGGTCGACGAACTTGAACAGGCGCGCGCCGCGGGCGTATAAATCGTCCAGTTGCGCCAAAAAGTCATCCAATGGGAATGGCCAGGCGGTCTTGTCGAGCGAGGACAGGCAGAACTCGCACTTGAACGGGCAGCCGCGCGAGGCCTCGACGTAGATGGTGCGGTGCGCGATGTCCTCCGCACTATATAAAGAATAGGGCAGGGCGATCTCCGCCATCGGCGGCTGCACGCCGGCATGCACCTTCATCAGCGGCTTGGGGCCGTGCAGGATCTCGGCGCACAGCTTGGGGAAGGTGACGTCGCCCCAGCCGGTGACGACGTAGTCGGCCAGGCGGCAGATCTCCTGCTCGTTCGTCTCATGCGAGACCTCGGGGCCGCCGAGCACGATGGTCACCTCGGGCGCCACGCGTTTCAGCATGGCGACGATCTTCGTCGTTTCCTCGACGTTCCAGATGTAGACGCCGAAGCCGACGATGCGCGGACGGCGCGCCAGCAGGCGCTCGACCACCTCGGTGGTCTTGGCGCCAATGACGAATTCCTGCAGTTCGGTGTCGGCCTGGAGCGGCCCCATGTTCGCCAGCAGGTAGCGCAGGCCCAGCGATGCGTGGGCGTAGCGGGCGTTCAGGGTCGATAGCAGGATGGTCATGGCGGCGGCAAACGAAGCAAAACAGCCATTTTACGCGTTGGCGCGTTCATCAGCGCTGGCGCTGCGTGATATTGCCTGTTAGAATACGCGCCGGAATTCAGGAAGCCTGTTGCCCAGTTGTGGAACAGTTTTCCAGCAAGTTATGCCTGATGACCATAGCAAGTCGGTCCCACCCCTTCCCATCCCGAACAGGACCGTGAAACGACTTTGCGCCGATGATAGTGCTGCAACCAGTGTGAAAGTAGGTTATCGTCAGGCTAGTTAATATGTAGTAAGAAAAAACCCCCCAGGGTGAACCCTGCGGGGTTTTTTTTCGTCCTTTTCAGGGACATCGGACCAGCATTGCTGGACCTCGGGGATTTATGCTTTCCGTATTGAAATTATCAATTGATCATGCATAGAATGCATGATTCACGATTTTTCATGAAAGCAGATCATGTTCCTCAGCAATATCGAAACCATCCCCGGCAAGACCATCACCGCCAGCCACGGCATCGTCTCGGGCAGCACGGTACGCGCCAAGCACGTGGGCCGCGACATCATGGCCGGTCTGAAGAACATCGTCGGCGGCGAACTGCGCGGCTATACCGAACTGCTGGAAGAATCGCGCGAGCAGGCCATCGAGCGCATGAAGGCGCAGGCCCTGCAGATGGGCGCCAACGCCATCGTCAACGTGCGCTTCTCGACCTCGTCGGTGGCTGCGGGCGCCGCCGAGATCTACGTCTACGGTACCGCGGTCACGGTCGCCTGATGGAACTCTGCTGATGGAATTTTATTTACTGCTCCTGTTCTGGGGCGTGCCCCTCGTGCTCGGCTTGGTCTTCGGGCAGATCAACGAAAAGCGCCACTACCGCTCGATCCACGCGCGCGAGAAGACCTGGCTGTACCTGCCGGCGACCGCAAGCAGGCATCCGGTGCTGTCGGGCCAGGTCGCGCGCTGCGAGCTGGTCGGCGGCAGCGTCGTGGTCTCGGTCGATTACTTCAAGCGCGCCGCCGCGGCCCTGCGCGGAGTGGTGGGCGGACCGGTCAAGTCCTACGAGAGCCTGCTCGACCGCGCCAAGCGCGAAGCCGTGCTGCGCCTGAAGGAAAGCTGCCCGGACGCGCACGAGATCGTCAACCTGCGGCTGGAAACGGCGCCGCTGTCGAAGAACGCCCAGGGCGGCATCGGCTCGGTCGAGGTATTCGCCTTCGCCACCGCGCTCTACTACACCGAAGCGCCGCGTTCGTGAAATACCAGCCCTCGCTGCCCAGCCATAACGACAACGTCGCGCAGGAACATCCGCTG
>DNCF01000082.1:0-3949 GCA_003484545.1 Massilia sp.
AGCAAGCAGACCGGTCGTGCATCTTGGGCGGGGTCATCCAAAGCTTGCATGGAACCGACAGCATTGGAAGCGTCCCGATGCAAATACAACATCGGTTGACCTAGCTTGTTGTTGGTGTTCTACAAACGGAGTAGCGAAGTTGAGGCGCCTCCTGTTTCCATGCTATATTAAAAATTAGCATAATAGCAAAACTTTATTCGATAACGGAAGCTGATAATGAAAGCAGATCAGGTCGTCGCGGTAGTTGGACTGGGTTACGTCGGACTGCCGCTGGCAGTGGAATTCGGCAAGAAGGTACGAACGATCGGGTTCGATCTGTCGGCCGCCAAAATCGAGAACTACAAGAAATTTATTGATCCGACGGGCGAAGTCTCCACCGAACAGCTGCAGGCCGCGCGCCAGCTGGAAGTGACGACCGACCCGGCCATGCTGGCCCAGGCCGACTACGTCGTGGTCGCCGTGCCGACCCCGGTCGACATCGCCCACAACCCGGACTTCACCCCGCTGGCCGGCGCCAGCACCACGGTCGGCAAGCACATGAAGAAGGGCGCCATCGTCGTCTTCGAATCGACCGTCTATCCGGGCGCCACCGAGGAAGTCTGCATCCCGCTGCTGGAAAAGCACTCGGGCATGAAGTGGAAAGAGGACTTCCACGTCGGCTTCTCGCCGGAGCGCATCAACCCGGGCGACAAGGAACACACCCTGACCACGATCCTGAAGGTCGTGTCGGGCGACGACGCCGAGACCCTGGAAAGCGTGGCCCAGCTGTACGAGTCGGTGGTCACCGCCGGCGTGCACCGCGCCTCGAGCATCAAGGTCGCCGAAGCGGCCAAGGTCATCGAGAATACCCAGCGCGACCTGAACATCGCGCTGATGAACGAACTGGCGATCATCTTCGACAAGATCGGCATCGACACGCTCGAAGTGCTGAAGGCGGCCGGCACCAAGTGGAACTTCCTGCCCTTCCGTCCGGGCCTGGTCGGCGGCCACTGCATCGGCGTCGACCCCTACTACCTGACCCACAAGGCCGAGATGGTCGGCTACCACCCGCAGGTGATCCTGGCGGGCCGCCGCATCAACGACGGCATGGCCAAGTTTGTCGCGGAAAAGACCGTGAAGTCGATGATCTCGTCGGGCTTCCAGGTCAAGGGCGCGAAGGTCAACGTCATCGGCCTGACCTTCAAGGAAAACTGCCCGGACCTGCGCAACTCGAAGGTCGCCGACATCGTTCACGAACTGGAAAGCTACGGCGTCGACGTCCACGTCTACGACCCGCTGGCGGAAGCCGACGAGGCCGAGCACGAGTACGGCATCAAGCTGGAATCCTGGGACAGCCTGCCGAAGGCCGACGCCCTGATCGCCGCCGTGCCGCACAAGGAAGTGCTGGCGCTGTCGCTGACCGATTTCCAGTCCAAGCTCAACGACGGCGGCTGCTTCATCGACGTCAAGTCGCAATTCGATCCGGAAGCGCTGAAGGAAGCGGGCTACTGCGTCTGGCGCCTGTAAGGCGCCCGCGGTCCGGGGCCGCCGTCTCGCGCGGCGGCTTTGCCGTCCCTGGACCCCTGGTTTTTTCGCATTGCGCAATCGAGAAAGTGTTCCGAAAACTGTGAATAAGATTCAAGACGTAAGGCAGCATCTGGGCCAGCACAGCCATCACTGGCTGGTCACTGGCGCGGCCGGCTTCATTGGCTCGAACCTGGTCGAGGCGCTGCTCAAGCTCGGCCAGCGCGTGACCGGCCTCGACAACTTCGCGACCGGGCATCGCCGCAACCTCGAGCAGGTGAAAGAATCTGTCACGAACGACGCTTGGATGAAATTTAATTTCATTGAGGGCGATGTCCGCAACGAAGCCGACTGCGCGCGCGCCTGCGACGGTGTCGACTTCGTGCTGCACCAGGCCGCGCTCGGCTCGGTGTCGCGCTCGATCGACGATCCGATCACGACCAACGCCACCAACGTCACCGGCTTCCTGAACATGCTGGTGGCCGCGCGCGACGCCAAGGTACGCCGCTTCGTCTACGCCGCCTCGAGCTCGACCTACGGCGACCATCCGGACCTGCCGAAGGTGGAAGAGGTGATCGGCAATCCGCTGTCGCCGTATGCGGTGACGAAGTACGTCAACGAGCTGTACGCGAACGTGTTCGGCCGCACCTACGGCATGGAATCGATCGGCCTGCGCTACTTCAACGTGTTCGGCCCGCGCCAGGATCCGAACGGCGCCTATGCCGCCGTGATCCCGCAGTGGGTGGCCGCGCTGATCCGCAATGCGCCGCTGCGCATCAACGGCGACGGCGAGACCAGCCGCGATTTCTGCTACATCGACAACGTGGTCCAGGCCAACCTGCTGGCGGCGCTGGCGCCAGGCGAAGCGGTGAACCAGGTCTACAACGTGGCGCTCAACGAGCGCACCAGCCTGAATCAGCTGTACGGCATGATGCGCGAGCTGCTGCGGGAACGCTTCCCGCACGTGGAAGCGCACCAGCCGCAGTACGTCGATTTCCGCCGTGGCGACGTGCGCCATTCGCAGGCGGACATCAAGAAGGCCGCTACGCTGCTGGGCTATGCGCCCACGCACCGGATCGGCGAAGGCCTGCGCCAGGCAATGGACTGGTATGTCCACGACCTGCAGGGCCAGGGTTCGCATGTGGTATCCGAGTAAGAAAAAGTAAGAAGAATTCAGGAGGACTGACGTGTTTAGAATCTCTAATCACTACGTGTCGAAGATCGTATCCGTATTGCTGGTCGTCGAGGTGCTGGTGCTGCTCGGCGCCGCCTATGCCGGCGTGGCCTTGCGCTACATGGAATTCGGCGATGGCGTGAACCTGCCCCCGCTCGAGCATTTCTTCACCTCGGCGATCGCGTTCGCGCTGGCCATCGTGTTCAGCATGAGTGCGATGGGCATGTACCAGCTCGACTTCGAAGACGGCCTGCGCCACCCCTTCCTCATGAAGCTGCTGCCCTCGTTCGTGATGGGCTTCCTGATCCTGACCCTGGTGTTCTACATCGCGCCGGAGCTGTCGCTGGGACGCGGCATCCTGCTGCTGGTGTTCGCACTGTCGGCGGTCGGCATCTACCTGGCGCGGATGGTCTTCTTCAAGACCTCCGAGGCGCGCTTCCTGCAGTCGCGCATCATGTTCCTCGGCGGCGGTCCGCTGGCCAAGGAGTGTGCCGACCTGGCCGACCGCGCCGCGCGCTACCACCGTTACGACGTCGCCGGCTTCATTCCCGCCAGCGGCGAGGAACTGTGCGTGCCGCAGAACAGCCTCTTGAAGGTGCGCGAGGGCGATTCGCTGGTCAAGCTGGCGCGCCAGTACAACGTGCAGGAAATCGTGGTGTCGGTGCAGAACCGCCGCGGCGGCTTCCCGATCAAGGAACTGCTGGACTGCAAACTGCAGGGCATGAAAGTCACCGACGCCGCCACCTTCTTCGAGCGCGAAACCTGCCAGATCCGGGTCGACTCGATCCAGCCGAGCTGGCTGGTGTTCGGCGGCGGCTTCGACCAGAGTTTCGTGCGCACCTTCATGAAGCGCAGCTTCGACCTGGTGTGCAGCACCGCGATCCTGCTGTTTACGTTCCCGCTGATGCTGCTGGCGGCGCTGGCCATCTGGCTCGAGGACCGCGGCCCGATCTTCTATTCCCAGGAACGCGTGGGCAAGGACGGCAAGAGCTTCTTCGTCCATAAATTCCGCAGCATGCGCACCGACGCCGAGAAGGCCGGCAAGCCGCAGTGGGCGGCGCAGAACGACCCGCGCGTCACCCGCTTCGGCAACTTCATGCGCAAGACCCGGATCGACGAACTGCCGCAGATCCTGAACGTGTTCAAGGGCGAGATGTCCTTCGTCGGCCCGCGTCCGGAGCGCCCCTATTTTGTCGAGCAGCTGATCGAGGTGGTCCCGTACTACAATGTCCGCCACAGCATCAAGCCGGGCATCACCGGCTGGGCCCAGGT
>DNCF01000082.1:4041-4343 GCA_003484545.1 Massilia sp.
CGACTTCCTGATCCTGATCGATACGCTCAAGGTGGTGTTGTTCCGCAGCGGCCGCTGATCGTCTTCTTGCTGATTGTACGAACTGTACGAACATCGCCTTATCCCGGCTGCGGCCGGGATAAGGCATTCTCCAGACCCCCGCGTCCGGTACGAGATCCATGGATAGTGTTCCCCTGACCAGTATCGCCGCCTACAGCCATGGGCTGGCGGCCCTCGGCTTCGTGGCCCTGGGCGTGCCGCTGCTGGCGGGCTGGCGCGGCCGCGCCTACGGGCCGGTGCTGATCCTGGCCTGCGTCGCCTCG
>DNCF01000077.1:0-298 GCA_003484545.1 Massilia sp.
TAGCGCGCCGCGGCCCCGGTGTCCGTGCGCGCCAGCCAGTCGGCGCGCGTCATCTCGTACACCGCGTGCGCGCTGTCGTACCAGGTCTCCTCGCCGCGGTAGCGCATGCCGAGGCGTTGCATCACCCTGGCCGAATCCACGTTGTCCGGCTTGCAGACCGCGCACAGCAGCGGCGCCCCGAGGCTGTCGAAGGCCCAGCCGGCCATGGCCCGCGCCGCCTCGGAAGCATAACCCCGGCCCCATTTGTCCGGCACCAGGCGCCAGCCGATCTCGTGCGGGTTGGCCGGGTCGCGGCCCA
>DNCF01000077.1:523-5021 GCA_003484545.1 Massilia sp.
GCGCCGATCACGCGCCCGGTGCCGCGCTCGACGAAGGCCCACCAGGAGAAACCGTACTGGGCCCAGCGTCCCTTGACCACCTCGATGGCCGCGCGGGTCTGTTCCAGCGTTTCCGGCTTGCCCGTGATGAAGCGCATCACCTCGGGCAGGCGGTTCATCGCGTGCAGGCCGTCCAGGTGACGTTCGTCGAAGGGTTCCAGGCGCAGGCGTTCGGTCGTCAGTATCGTCATCGTCGCTCTCGTTCGCAAAATCGTTCGCAAAAGAAAAGGGCCGGCGAACCGGCCCTTCGATCAGCGCGCGCTTACTGGTGCGCGTGGTGGGCGGCGGTCAGGCGCCGCATCATCGGCAGCACGGCCAGCGCGATCAGGGTGCAGGCCACGGCCGCGATGCCCAGCTTGTTGAACAGGCTGGTGTAGATCGGCAGGGTCTGCAGCGGATCGGTCATGCCTTGCGGGACGCTGGCCAGGTTGGCGACCACGCCGCCCAGGTACTGCGAAATGCCGGTGGCGACGAAGTAGGCGCCCATCATGAAGCCGCCCATGCGCGCCGGCACGTAGCGTGCGACCATCGCCAGGCCCAGGCCCGAGACCAGCAGTTCGCCCAGCGAATACAGGCCGTAGCCGGCGATCATGATCCACGACGAGGTCAGGCCGTTGACGGCGAAGGAGCCGGCAAAGCCGTAGGTGAAGAAGCCGAGCGCGACCACCGAGAAGCCGAGTGCGAACTTGGCGGCGATCGACAGGTCCGAGCCGGTACGGCCGGCGCGCGCGTACATGAAAGCGAGGACCGGGCTCAGGACCATGATCCAGATCGCATTCAGGGCCTGGAACTGGGCCGGCGACCAGGTCCACAGGTGGGCGCCGAAGACGGTGAAGTCGAGGTCGACGTTACGCAGCGCGAACAGCGACAGCGAGGTCGACATCTGCTGGTAGAAGATGAAGAAGAACACGGTCTGCAGGGTCAGGATCAGGGCCGCGATCAGGCCGGCGCGCTCGCTCGGCACGCTCTTCCTGATCAGGTGGGCGAAGATGCCCAGCACCACGACGCCGGCCAGGTAGACGAAGATGCGCGCCAGGCTCTGGTACTGCAGGATCACGGCCGAGACGCCGACGGCGACCACGCCGCCCGCCAGCACCATGCCGAGCTTGCCCATGTCCAGCGGCAGTTCGTCCGGCTGGGAGCCGACGTGGCGGATGGTGGCGCGCATCATCATCACGGTCAGCAGGCCGACCACCAGGCCGACGCTGCAGACGGCGAAGGCGACGTGCCAGCCAAGTTCGTTGCCGTAGGCGGCGTTGACGTAGTCCTTGATCGCCGGGGTGGCCAGCATCGAGATGGTCGAGCCGACGTTCACGGCCATGTAGTAGATGGTGAAGGCGCTGTCGATCTTCGAATCGTCGCCTTCATAGATCTTGCGCACCAGGTTGGCGGTGTTCGGCTTGAACAGGCCGTTGCCGACCACGATCACGCCCAGCGCCGAGAACAGGAACCAGGTGTTTTCGGTCGGCACCGCCATCAGGGCATAGCCCAGGGTCAGGATGATGCCGCCGAGGATCATGCAGCGGCGGGTGCCGAGCACCTTGTCGCCGATCCAGCCGCCGATGGCGGGTGCGACGTAGATCAGGGCGGCGGCGGCGCCCCAGACCAGGTTGGCGCGGCTGTCTTCGAAGCCGATGCGCTGCACCATGAAATACACGATGAGCGCCTGCATGCCGTAATAGCCGAAGCGCTCCCACAATTCGATCAGCGCCACGGTCATGAACGAGCGGGTCTGGCTGTACGGCAGGATTTCCGTTTTCAATTTATCTCCCTGTTGAACGCGCGCGCGGCTCGTGACCGGCGCAAGCGTTGCATGCTACGCCACGACAACGCAAGATGCAATCCTGAAAGACAGGAGAAAGGGGAAGAGAAGAGCGGGAGTTTCGTAGGGTGGGTTCTTGAACCCACGCGGTACGGCGCTCGAGCAGTCGAAACGTTTGCACGACAGGCTGGATACTTGATGATGCCGCGTTTGCGCAAACCGCGGATCCGCGTGGGCTCGAGAGCCCACCCTACAAAAATCAGAACATGCGGCTCCAGCTCACGGCCAGCGTGCGTCCGCGCCCGGCATAGGTGTTGCCGGCATCGGTCGCGGCGGCGGCCTGCGAATAGTAGCCCACGTACTGTTTGTCGAGCAGGTTCTCGACGCTCACGCCGACGCGGCCATAGCCGGTGTCGAAGCTCGACGACAGGTCGACCAGCGTGTAGCCCTCGAATTTCTCTTCGAGGTCGGTGGCGCCGATCCGGCGGCCGATATTGATGTGACGGTCGAACAGGTGGGTCGCCTGCAGGCGCAGCTGGGCGCCGGCCAGCGGGCGCCAGTTGGCGCCCAGCACGGCCTTGTCCGGACCCTGCGAGCGCGCGCCAAGCGCGAGGTCGAGCGGCGCGCCCTGGGTGGCCGCGGTTTTGCCGTCGGTGCGGGCATAGCTGCCGAACATCGACCAGTCCTTCGTGGGGCGCCAGTCGCCGCTCACTTCCCAGCCCTTGACGACCACCGGCAAGCGCTCGAGGACGCCGACGCCGTCCGTAATGCGCAGCACGCTGCCGAGCTTCGAGCGCGAGTCGTAGCGCGACAGGCCGAGCTGGCCGCGGGCGCCGCGCCAGTTGACGCCGATCTCGTTGTTGCGGGTGACGACAGGCTGCAGGGTGATCAGGTTCGAGACCGACTGGTTCGGGAGCCGCACCTCGCGCAGCAGGCGGCCGGCGTCGGGCAGGCCGAAGCCTTCCGAGCTGCCGGCGAACACCGACCACTGGGGAGCGAAGCGCCAGACGGCGCCGATGTTCTTCACCGCTTTCGAAAACTCGGTCGAGCCGCCTTCGACGCGCCGGCTGCCGTAGGCCGCCAGCGTGGTGTAGGTGTCGACTGCGAGTTTCGCGTTCTCGTGGCGCACCCCGCCGCGCACCGTCACCGGGCCGAATTCGTATTCGAGCTGGGCGAAGGGCGCGTAGGATTCGAACTTCAGTTCGGGCACCCAGGTGCGGTTGGTCGCCGCGAGGCGCTGCAGCGAATGGTCGCGCAGCAGGTCGAGGCCCAGCGTCGCTTCGAGGCCCTGCACGAAGGCATCCGGACGCACCCAGGTAACGCGCGCGCCGGTCTTGTCGGCGACGATCTGCGACTGGTCCCAGAGCTTGCGGGTCGGGTCGAGGGCCGGATCCTGGAAGGTGGCGGTCTGGGTCGCGCCGAACAGCGACTCGAAGTCGTGCTTGAACAGCTGCGCGGTGAAGGCGCCGCCGGCCAGGTCGGCGTGGCGGTAGTCGAGGCTGGCGGTGCGCACCTTGTTCTCCGGCGGCAGGCCCTCGGGCGTGCCCGGCACCGAGCTGGTCGGGATGCCTGCCACCGGCACGCCCGATTCGTTGCGGTAGTCGCCGTCGCCTTTCAGGTCGAAGCGGTTCAGGGTCAGCTGGATGCGCTGGTCGCCGAAATCCCGGCCCAATTTGAGGAACAGGTCGTGGCCGTGGGTGTCGAGGGTGTCGCCCTGGACGTTGTCGATGCCCAGGCGCCGGCCGCGGCCGTCGTAGCTCATGCCGCGGCGCTGGACACTGGCGTAGCCGAGCAGGTCGAAGGCCCCGCTCTTGTGGCTGACCGTCACGCCGGTCTTCCATTCCAGGTTGTCCGACCTGAACTGGGTCGCGGCGCGCGCATTGACGCCGACCGCGGTGCCGTCCTTGCGCGGCGACTTGGTGATGTAGTTGATGATGCCGCCGGTCGCGCCCATGCCTTGCACGGCCGAGGCGCCGCTGATGACCTCGATGCGCTCGATGATCGCGCTGTCGGCGAAGTAGCCTTCGCGCATGCCGGCGCGCAGCGGGTTCGACTGCGGAATACCGTCCAGCAGGATCAGCGGCTGGCGTCCGCGCAGCGATTCGCCGGTCGAGCTCATCTTCTGGCGGCTGGGCGAATAACCGGGCACGAAGGTCGCCAGCGCGGCCGAGGGGTCGTCGGCGATCTGGTACTGGGCCGCCAGGTCCTGCTGGCCGATCACCGTCACCGCGCCCGGGATCTTGTCGACCGCCTTGGCGCCGCGGGTGGCGGTGACCACCACCGACGCCATCGCTTCCCTGTTTTCCGTGGCTTGTTCCTGGTCCGCGGTCTCCTGGGCGAAGGCGGGGGGCAGGGTCATCAGCGAGCAGGCGACGGCGACGGCGAGGGAAAGCGGCTTCGGTGTTCTCATTCTTGATCCGGTGATGTGACGATTTGCCAAATTGCAATGTACAATCGCAAATGATAACGATTAACATTTGCGATTACAATACTGTTGCGAATTATTCTCATCTAGACTTCACGCCAGCATGAAACCCTTACTCCGCACCGTGCACCTGTGGGCCGGCCTGGTCTTCGGCACGATCCTTGTCCTGCAGGGGCTCACCGGCAGCGCGCTCAGCTGGATCCATGAGCTCGACGCCACGCTCAATCCCGGCCTGCTGCGGGTGGCGCCGGCGCCTGGCCTGCGCGCGGGCG
>DNCF01000462.1 GCA_003484545.1 Massilia sp.
CGCGCCGCTGGCGCTGGCGCAGAGCGGCGATGCCAACGTCGCGCCGGCCGCGGCCGGCCAGCAGGCGCGCGAGATCGCGCGCGGCGATCCGGTGCGCTGGTACCGCGAAGACACGACGCGCCAGGAAAGAATGCGCACCCGTCGCAAGGAAATCGGCGCCGCGCTCGACGAAGCGAAGAATGCCTGCAAGCAGAGGCCGGTGGCCGAACGCGCGAGCTGCCAGAAGGCCGCGCAGGACACCTGGCGTCAGGAGATGGCGGCCTTGCGCAATGAAGCGCCGGTGCAGGCCAGCGCGGGAGATGCGGGGCGCTGAGCGCCTTGTTGGACCGTACTCCCCTACTTGCAGGAGCGGGTGGCGTGACCGGGCGTGACGCTGCTCGAAAAGACGCAGGGTGGGCGGGAGACCCGCCCACCCTGCGTCCCTGCGCCTGGGGCCGGGGACACAATAAGCGTCCCCACAAAAAAAGACGGCGCCCAATCAAGGATTGCGACGCCGCTCAAGCCCCACCATATTCTTTCAACCGGCACCAGCCCCGGCCCCTGCGTTGCAGCGCGGCGCCTGTCGTGCGCCGCTTTCACGCTCCAGGACCAGGCCCGGAGAAGACTTACGCGACCTCGCGCGATGCGCGCCGCTTGTTCATGAACCAGCCTGCCACGCCCAGCAAGACCGCTCCCGCGAGCGCCTGCTTGCCCATGCGCCGCTGGCGCACGAAGTTGAAGGCGGCCAGTGCGTACGGCGCGATCACCGAGACGCTGGTGCCCGTGGGTTTCAGTAAAGCATCAGCCCGGGTGCGCAGCGCCCAAGTGGCGTGGTCGAATACAGAATGTAACATGACTTCGGGCCGCGCGCCGTGTTTTACCTGCGCTCGTGCGTAGGCCACCCCTGCACGGTAAAACTCGCCCTCGCGCAGCAGCTCGGCCTTGCGCAGCGCCGGATCGCGGCTGTGCTTGTGACCGGCCAGGCCGGTCGGTTCGTCGTTGTGATGATGCTTGTCCATGTTCCCTCCCCTGGTTGGCGCTTACATCAGCGCATCGCGGTCTGCGCGCAGTTCGTTCATCGTTTCCGGGAAGGCGAGCTTGCCCTGCTTGAGCATCGCGAGTCCCTTGGCGACGAGCACGGCCGTGATGACCGCGAATACGAGGAACATCACCAGCAGGATCTTCCAGCCCATGGCGTCCCAGGCCAGCGCCACGATCATCGCGGTGCCATAGGCCAGTGCGAACCAGACCGCGAGCACTGCGCAGGCGAAGATCGCCACCAGTTCGATCACGTGGTTGCGCACCTCCGACAACTCGAGCGCCGCCAGTTCCACGCGCGACACGAGGAGGCCGAACAGGTTCTTCGCCAGGCCGGAGATGCCGCCCATGAGTCCGGGGCCATGCACGACGGTTTCGGTCTTTTCCATGGCGTTCTCCGGCGAAATTATTTGCGACCCAGGATGATGCCGACCAGCAGGCCGACGCTGGCGGCGGCAACGACGGTGCGCCACGGGTTGTCCTTCACGTAGACATCGGCCGTGTGCGCCAGTTCCTTGCTCTTGACGACGGCTTGACCCTGGTACTGGCTGGCCTTGCCCATTGCGCGGTCCAGCAGTTCCATGCCGCGGTTGCGCAGCTCGTCGGCCTTTTCGCCGGTCATGGCGGCGGCCGCCGTCAGCAGCGACTGGGCATCCTTGACCAGGACCTTCATGTCGGCGCTGGCGTTGTTGAGGCTGCTGTCGAGCGAACGGGCGCTGCCGCGGGTGGTGGTGTCTAGCATGATGAACTCCTGTTGTGGTTGTGTGTGTTTGAAGAAATCAGGGCACGAGGAAGTCGCGCATGTCGTCGGCGTGCTCTTCCTCGACGGCGAGGATCTCGACCAGCATCTGGCGCGTGGTCGGGTCCTTGTCGCCGATCGCCTGGATCATCTGGCGGTAGGACTCGATCGCGACGCGCTCGGCGATCAGGTCGGCGCGCACCATGGCCTGGACGTCGTCGGATTCGTCGTACTCGGCGTGGCTGCGCGCGGTCAGCGTGGCCGGGTTGAAGTTCGGCGAGCCGTTCAGCTGGACGATGCGCTCGGCGATGCGGTCGGCGTGCTCCTGTTCCTGCTGGGCATGCTCGAGGAATTCGGCCTTCAGTTCGCCGTTGTTCGGGCCGCTGACCGTGTAGTAGTGGCGCTTGTAGCGCAGCACGCACAGCAGTTCGGTGGCCAGGGCGTCGTTGAGCATGGCGATGACCGCTTCGCGGTCGGCCGCGTAGCCGACGGTGACGGGACCGTCGTCGAGGTTGGCGGCGGCGCGGCGGATCGCTTCGATGTCGAAGCCATGCGCCAGGGAATGTCGAGCTTGTTCCATGATGTTTCCTTTGCTTCTGTTAAAACAACGGGCGCCCTGCCCGGCGCCCGGCTTGATACAGGGCTTAGCGGCCCGCGGTGCGCTGCGGGATCGGTGCGTTATCGTTCGACAGCACGATCTCGACGCGGCGGTTCATCTGGCGGTTCGCGGCGGTGTCGTTGCCGGCCACCGGGAAGGCTTCGCCGTAGGCGCGGGTCGCGATGCGCTGGCGTTCGACGCCCATGCTGCCCAGTGCGGTGGCGACGGCGTTGGCGCGGCGCTGCGACAGGTCCTGGTTGTAGCTCGAGCTGCCGGTGCTGTCGGTAAACCCTTCGACCAGAACAGTGCGTTCCGGGTTCTGTTGCATGACCTCGGCCAGCTTGCGCAGGGTCGACATTCCGTTCGGGGTCAGGTTGGCCTGGTTGGTGGCGAACAGCACGTCGCCGATGGTCACGACCATGCCGCGCTCGGTCTTGGTGGCGTGCAGCTCGGCCAGCTGGGATTCGAGCTGGGCGGCGCGCTGGGCCAGCGCCTGGTTCTGGGCCTGGGCAGCTTCGGCCTGCTGCTGGGCGGTCATGGCCGCGGCCTGGGCCTGCGCCCTCGACTTCGCGCCGCCGAAGCTGACCGTGGTGCTCGACAAGAG
>DNCF01000461.1 GCA_003484545.1 Massilia sp.
CCAGCGCGGCCTGCCTGCGCACGGTCGAGACCTTCTGCGGTATCCTCGGCAGCGTGGCGGGCAATGTCGCGCTGACCCTGGGCGCCACCGGCGGCATGTATATCGGCGGCGGCATCGTCCCGCGTATCCAGCCGCTGTTCGCGCAGTCGGCGTTCCGGCGCCGCTTCGAGGACAAGGGTCGGCTGTCGTCCTATCTCGCGCGTATCCCGACCTGGCTGGTCACCGAACCCTATCCGGCGCTGCAGGGTGCGGCCGCCATGCTGGCGGCGCACGTCGCCACCCAACAACCAGTCTGAGGAGACACCATGGAACACACCGCAAGCGGCGCGCGCGCCGCTCTGCCCAAAGAGGGCGACGCCAGGCCGAACACCGGCCCCCTCGTCATCGTCACGATCCTGTTCTTCATGTGGGGCCTGCTGACCTCGCTGAACGACATCCTGATCCCGCACCTGAAGTCGATCTACACGCTGACCTACCTGCAGGCGATGCTGGTGCAGTTCTGCTTCTTCGGCGCCTACTTCATCGTCTCGATCCCGGCCGGCGCCCTGATCCGCCGCATCGGCTACCAGCGCGGCGCCGTCGCGGGCCTCCTGATCGCCGCCAGCGGCTGCGCGCTGTTCTACCCGGCGGCGCAGAGCGGCTACGCCTTGTTCCTGTTCGCCTTCTTCGTGCTCGCCAGCGGCATCACGATCCTGCAGGTGGCGGCCAACCCCTACGTCACCGTGCTGGGGCCGGCGCGCACCGCGTCGAGCCGGCTGACGCTCACGCAAGCCTTCAATTCGCTCGGCACCACGGTCGGTCCCTACCTGGGCGGCGTGCTGATCCTGTCGGCGGCGGCGGTCGGCGCCGACCAGCTGGCGGCAATGACGGCGGCCGAGCAGGCCGCCTACAAGGCGCAGGAGGCGGCCACCGTGCAGGGGCCCTACCTGGCGCTGGCGGCGGCGCTGGCGATCCTCGCGCTGCTGTTCGCGCTGGCGCGCCTGCCGAAGATCAACCACGACGAAGGTCCCGCCGCGGCGCTCGCCGACGGCAAGGGCTCGGCCTGGAACTACCGCCACCTGGTGCTGGGCGCGGTGGCGATCTTCGTCTACGTGGGCGGCGAGGTCAGCATCGGCAGCTTCCTGGTCAACTTCCTGGGCGAGCCGCACATCGCCGGCCTGGACCACGCCGCGGCAGCCAGTTACGTCAGCCTGTACTGGGGCGGCGCCCTGGTGGGCCGCTTCATCGGCTTTGCCGTGATGCGCACCGTCAGCCCGGGCAAGACCCTGGCCTTCAATGCCTTGGGCGCAATCGTGCTGGTGCTGGTGGCGACCTTCGCGCAAGGGCAGGTGGCGATGTGGGCGATCATCGCGGTCGGGCTGTGCAATTCCATCATGTTCCCGACCATCTTCAGCCTGGCGCTGCACGGGCTGGGCCGCTACACGGGCCAGGGCTCGGGCATCCTGTGCATGGCCATCGTCGGCGGCGCGATCGTGCCTTTCCTCCAGGGCGCGCTGGCCGACAGCATCGGCCTGCAGCCGTCCTTCCTGGTGCCGGCGGCGTGCTACCTGTTCATCCTGTTCTTCGGGGTGAAGTATGCGGGCCTGCACCGCGAGGGAACGGCGTAACCACGGCATGGAATGCGGGCTGTAGGGTGGGCACCCCGTGCCCACGCGTACGCGAACGGACCATCGCCGCATGTTCGAGGCACATCATATGCGTCGCGTTAGCGCTTCCGAGGCGTCAGCGCGGCGCGTCTTTCTTGGTGAGGTCGAACCGTAGCGCGACGCAGGCATACGCGTGGGCACGGAGTGCCCACCCTACTGCCTTTATCGCGTGGTCCCGCAGTACTGCCGCACGTAGGCCGCGTGCGGCGGCAACTGGGCCACGGTGCGCTCGATGGCGCCGCTGATGCTGTCCAGGAAGCCCTTCAGCTCGGCGTCGCCCATCAGGTCAGCGCTCTGGTGGTGCTGCTCGGGCATGATGCCCTGGCCCAGCATCACCTGGATCCAGGAATTCTCCGCGAACAGCTCGTTCGGCGCCCGGAACACGCGGCCGGTTGCGCGGAACAGGTCGATGCGGTGCTGGAGCGAGGCCGGCACCGCCAGCTCGGCGCAGGCGCGCCAGTAGGGCGTGTCGCGGCGGTTCGTCACCTTGTAGTGCAGGACGATGAAGTCGCGGATGTGGGCGATCTCGTTGGCGGCCTGGCGGTTGTATTCGTCGATGTCGCTCTGGCTGATGCCGTGCGTCGGGAACATCTGCATCAGGCGCACGACGCCGCGCTGGATCAGGTGGATGCTGGTCGACTCGATCGGCTCGAGGAAGCCGCTGGAAAGACCGATGGCGACGCAGTTGCCGGCCCAGACCTGCCTGCGCTGGCCCGGCTTGAAGCGGATCACGCGCGGTTGGGTCAAGTGCTCGCCCTGCACGTTGCGCTGCAAGGTGTCGATCGCGGCCGCGTCGTCGATGAAGCGGCTGGAGAACACGTGGCCGTTGCCGACCCGGTGCTGCAGCGGGATGCGCCACTGCCAGCCGGACTCGCGCGCGATCGAGCGGGTATAGGGAACGGCCGGCCCGGTCGAGGCGGTCTGCAAGGCGACGGCGCTGTCGTTGAACAGCCAGTGCGACCAGTCCTCGTACTCCACGCCCATCGCTTGCCCGATCAGCAGCGCGCGGAAACCCGTGCAGTCGACGAACAGGTCGCCTTCCAGCTCGGTGCCCGAATCGAGCTTGATCGCGCGGATGTCGCCGGACGCCTCGTCCTTCGCCACCTCGACGATCTTCGCCTCGATGCGCTGCACGCCGTAGCGCTCGGAAAAGCGGCGCAGGAAGCGCGCGTAGGCGCCGGCATCCAGGTGGAAGGCGTAGTTCATGCCGTGCTTCGGCAGGTGGGCGAAGCGGTGTTCCTGGGCCGCGCGGTGTTCCAGGCAGTAGTCGCCGTAGTCGCCGGCCAGGCCGCGCTCGCGGCCCTTGTGCCAGAAATGCTGGAAGCCGGCGGTCCAGTGGTCGGAGCCGGTCGCACCGAACGAGTGGATGTAGTCCTGGTTCCGGTCGCGCCATCCCTCGAAGCTGATGCCCAGCTTGAAGGTGGCGTTGGTCGCCGCCATGAATTCCTGCTCGTTGATCTCGAGGAGGTGGTGGAAGTTGATCAGGGTCGGGATGGTCGCTTCGCCCACGCCCACGGTGCCGATCTCGTCGGACTCGACCAGCTTGATGTCGAGCCGCTTGCCGAGCGACTTGCCGATGCAGGCCGCCACCATCCAGCCCGCGGTGCCGCCGCCGGCAATCACCACGCGGCGGATCGGCCGCTTTTCCACATGCTCTCGATTCGCCTGCTGCATCCTCGTCTCCTTTAGCGGTTCATTCTTTTCAACAGTTGGGCGCGCAGCGCACGGGTGGCGGCGGCGTCGAGCGGATCGAGCACGCCGCGCGCGGGCGGCGGAATATGGGCGACGCTGTCCTGGTCCGGCTCGAACACGTAATGGCGGAACAGTTCCTGCCACGCGAGCCGCTGTTCGCGCGGCAGGTCGCGCACGCTCATCAGGGCGTGCATCAGCGCGTTCATCGGCGTGTCCATGTAGTCGGGCGACTGGCGCCACCAGTAATTCACCAGCACGTTGAAACGGTCCAGCGCCTCGATGTGGTGCCACCACATGCTCGGGATGAAGAGGGCGTCGCCCGGCGCCAGTTCGGCCGCCTGGGCGTGGCGCATCGCTTGCGCGAACCTCGGGTAGCGGTCCAGGTCGGGCTGGTGGAAATCGACCAGGCTGATCGCCTGGCCGGCCGGCGTGAAGTCGAGCGGGCCGACGTACAGGTTCGCAAGCTGGGCTGGCGGGAACAGGGTGAAGCGGCGCCGTCCGGCCGCGACGACGGCGATGTTGTCGGGCAGGTCGTAGTGGGCGGCGATACGGGTGCGGTTGCCGATCCAGATGCTGGCCAGGGCGTCGCGCGCGCCCAGGTCGATGTCGTTCTCGCCCCGAAACCCCGGCAGGCAGGTATCGATCGTGGTCGAGCCGACGTAGATCGCCGGCGGCTTTTCGGTGCGGCGGTGGCCGCGCAGCTCGTCCAGCACGGCGTCCAGGCGCGCCCGCACGGGCGCGAAATTGAAGCCGGTGAGGTCGTCGTTGTAGAAGAAGCGGCCTTCGATCTCGGGCGCGCCCAGCATCGCGGTGACGGTGGCGTCGCGGTAGAAGCGGCGCAGGTAGGCGTCGGCGTCGTCGAACGATGCGATCGCCGCGCGCACGAAGGGCCAGCGCGCCGCCAGGCCGCGCAGCACCAGCGGCTGCGTGGAGGTCAACAGTGCGTCGGTGAGGACGCCGGGGCTGCCGGCGTCGATCTCGCGGATCGGTTCAGCGCTTGGCGGCATTGCGGCGATTCTTCGCGTCGATCAGGGTGCGGAAGTTCGACAGCGAGGCCAGCACCATGTAGATCGCCTGCAGGTGGCCGCCGCGGTGCAGGCGCGCCAGGGCCGCGCCGTCGAGGCCGGCCAGGCGCTCCTCGTGGACGGTGTAGAAGCCGGCCAGGCGGTTGTCCGAACCGTCGTCGAGGGTGATGTCGAGGACGAAGGATTCGAGCAGCTCGTGCTCGAGCAGCGCGCCAACGAAGCCGCGCGCGCCCTGCAGGCCGAGGTGGATCGCCTGCAGCGTCGAGTTCATGCGCTCGAGGTAGTCGCTGGTGCCGCCCTGGGGCAGGAACAGCGGCTCGCCCTCGGTGCTGCTCAGGCGCGGGCTGTCGAGGTCGACGTGCACCATCAGCTCCTCGCCGTCGACGCCGATCAGGAAGGGCTGGCGCTCGACGGTCAGCGGCAGGTCGGGCGCCAGCCAGGTGTCCCCCTCGAGGAACAGGTTCTCGCCTTCCTGGAAGCCGAACAGGGCCAGGGCGTCGAAGCCGCCGTCCGCGTTCTTGCCGAAGACGATCGGGTAATGCGCCTGCAGGGTGCGGAATTCGTCGGGGAAGGTCAGCGCCGACATCACGTTGTCGCCGTAGGCGGCGCCGCGGGTGGTGATCACGCGCATGGCGGCGTGGTCGATATTGTTCAGTAAAACCGGTTGGGACATGGCCTGCGCTCTGCCTTATGTGAGGGTTCAGATCCGGGGAAGTCCGCGGGTGCGGATGTGGGCGATCAGTTCGCGGTTCGAGGGCAGCGCCGGCAGCATGCGCCGCGCCAGGTCGGCCGCTTCGCGGAAGTAGCCGTCGGCCTGCTCGCCGCCGCCGCGGCCGGTGGCGCCTGCTTCGGTGCGCCAGCCCATCCCGTACAGCACGTATTGCCAGCTCGCCGTCGGGAACACTTCCTCGATGCGCGGGAAGTCGCCCCGGATCGGCGCGCGGTAGCGCCACAGGTCGAGCAGTTCGCGCAGGCGTTCCGGCATCGATGCCGGCGCGCGGTTCTCGATCCAGTAGGCGCTGTCCTCGCGCCGGCTCAGCACGTAGTGCAGCTTGAGGAACTCGATCACGCGCTCCCAGCGGTAGCGGAAGGTGTCGTTGAAGCGGCGCGCCACCACGTCCATGTGCGCGCGCGTGACCGGCATCTCGTCGGCGATCATCGCCGCAGCCAGTTCGACCAGGGCCAGCGCCGAGGCCTCCAGCGGCTCGATGAAGCCGCTCGACAAGCCGACCGCGACGCAGTTGCCTTGCCAGAAGCGCTCGCGGTAGCCGGGTGCGAAGCCGATCTTGCGCGGGGCAGGGCAGTCGCGCGGGCCGCCGCTGTGCGCCACGTAGTCGCGCAGCGCGCGCTCGGCTTCGTCATCGCCCGTGTGCGCGCTCGAATACACGTAACCGACGCCGCGCCGGGTCGGCAGGCCGATGTCCCAGATCCAGCCGGCGCGTTGCGCGGTCGAGATGGTCTGCGAGGCGATCGGGCTGTCCTCGCGCGCGTACGGCACCTGCACGGCGAGGGCGGTGTCGTTGAACAGCAGGTGCTTCTGGCCGAGGAAGGGCACGCCGTAGTGCTGGCCCAGCAGGAGCGAGCGCATGCCGGTGCAGTCGACGAACAGGTCGCCGGCCAGCAGGCCGTGCGATTGCGTGCGCAGGGCGGCGATGTCGCCGTTCGGGTGCGATTCGATGCCGAGCACGTGGTCGGGCACGTAGTGCACGCCGAGCCGTTCCAGGCAGTGCTTTTTCAGGAACTGGCCGAACTTGCCGGCGTCGAGGTGGTACCCATAGTTGGCCACCGCCGCGAATTCCGGCGTGGCCGGCTGCTTCGGCGCGCGGCCCTGCAGGCACAAATGCGGCTGGTAGCTGGCCAGCTCGGCGAAGGGCACGCCGGCGTAGCGCTCCTGCCAGCGCGCCGCCAGGTTCGCTTCGCCGTAGCCTTGCGGCAGCGAGAAGGGATGGAAGTAGCGGTCGCCATCCTGGCCCGTCACCCAGCGCTGGAACAGCGAGCCCTGCTTGAAGGCGGCGTCGCACTCGCGGAAGAAATCGGACTCGCGCACGCCGATGCGGCGCAGGGTGTCGCGCATCGACGGCCAGGTGCCTTCGCCGACGCCGATCGGGGCCACCTCGGGCGACTCGACCAGGGTCACGCGCAGGCCGTCCGGACGGCTTGCGCCGTGCTCGGCCGCGATCAGGCCCGCGGTCAGCCAGCCGGCCGAACCGCCGCCGACGACCACTACGTGTCGGATGAAACTGCTCGTCATGGAACGGTTTCCAAAAAAACTGAAGTTGCCTGAAGTTTATTTCACTCTGGCTAAAAAAACCATGAAAACCAATGCTGGAACGCTAGGGTGGGCCGGGCCGCGAAGGACCCCGTGCCCACGCGTGACCGATGCGCAGTGTCGGCGTTTTCAGAGACGCCATACGATGCGCATCGAAACGTCTCGAATGACCATGTGGACGCGTCGACACAAAGCAGGCACCGCGACAGCAAAGGTGCCGGCGTCGTGCCTCGATCCGCGTCGGCACGAGTGCCCACCCTACGAAAGGCCAGGGCGCCGGCCCTGGCCTTCCACGTTGCGGGCTCAGAACTTGTAGCGCGCCCCCAGCATGTAGCGCGGCCCGCTCTGGGTCGCGTACAGCACCTGGTTCTTGGTGCGGCCGTGCGAACGCATGGTCTCGTCGGTCAGGTTGATGGCCTCGAACTGCACGGTCAGGCGGTCGCTGAACGCGTAGCCGATCGAGAGGTCGAGCTGCTTGTAGGCTTCCTGGTAGATCGGGTTCGGGCCGGCGCTGTCGTATCTGCTCGACAGGAACTCGTCGCGCCAGTTCAGGGCGGCGCGTACCGTCCACTTGTCGTTCTCGTAGATGCCCACCAGGTTGGCCGAGTCGCTCAGGCCGGGCAGCGCGAACTGGTCGCCCAGGCTGCCGTTGTCGAAGCGCAGGCCCGAGTCGACGAAGGTGTAGTTCGCCTGGATGCCGAAGCCGCTGTTGCCGAACATGTGTTGCACATTCAGCTCGGTGCCGTACAACATGGCGCGCTTCTGGTTCGCGTAGGTGGAAATCTCGAAGTTCGCGATCGGGTCGCCGGGCTGGCCGACGATCTCGCCCCTTGGATTGCCCGAACCGTCCACGCCGTTCTGGATCACGCCTGGCTGGCCGGCCTTGTTGCGGAAGATGTAGTTGCGGATGCAGGTCGTGTCCGCGCTTGCGCAGCCATTCGCCAGCGCCTCGTTCCAGTAGGCGCCGCCGACTGGGGTATGCAGGTTGAAAGGCTGGGCCGTGAACCTCGACTGGCCGGTGTAATTCTTCAGGTTCTTGCGGAAGTGGGAAATCGAGAAGAAGCTTTGCTTGCCGTAGTACCACTCGTAGGAGAGGTCGGTGTTCTTCGAATGGACGGGCTTGAGCGCCGGGTTGCCCTGCGAGCCCTCGCCGCCGATCACCCGTCCCAGCTCGACCAGGATCTGGCCGCCGGCGATCTCGTCCCAACGCGGCCGGCCGATCGTTTCGCCGTAGGCGAAGCGCACCTTCATGTCCGGACGCAGGTCGACGTCGGCATCGAAGGTCGGCAGGAAGTAGTGGTATTTGCCGGACAGGCTGGTGAAGTTCGGCGCGCCGAAGCGGACCTTGAACTCGTTTTGCGATTCCCAGCTATAGGCGATGGCGATCGGCACCAGCGCGCTCGAGTGCACGTGGGTGTTCTCGTAGCGTACGCCGATCCCGGTATGGACCGGCAGCCCGAAGTCCCAGTCGGTATTGAACTGCAAATAGAGGCTCTTCGAGCGTTCGCGGGTGCGCTGGTCGGTGTCGTAGGTGGTCTTCGGCCGGTAGAGATCAGGCTGACCCGACACGTCGGCCGCGATCTGGCGCACCTGGTCGAAGTCGAAGGTGTAGAAGGTGTCGAACAGGTTCGGGTTGTCGCTGCCGCTGAACCTGTCGAAGTACTGGCGCAGGCTTTCCCGGTGCCAGACGCTGCTCGGGTAGTCGGCCGCGCTGGTGGCGCCGCCCCAGGTTTCGCGCTGCTGGTTCGAGAAGGCCGAACGGTTGTTCGCCTCGGTCAGCGCCAGGCCGAAGTTCAGTTCCGACGCCTCGAACAGTTTCAGGCTGCCCTTCGCCTGCGCCTGTTCGATCTCGCCCTTCATGTAGCCGTTCTGGAAGGTGGAGCCGGTCACCTGCTGGCCGGCGTTGACGAAATCGGCGCCGACGATGCTCAGCACCGGGAAATCCTTGGTGAAGTCGGCCGTCGTGGTGCCGCGGCTGAAGCTGGCGGTACCCAGGGTGTTGGACGAACCCCAGGGGCTGTCCGGCATCGATTCGGCGCTCGACTTGTGGGCGTCGAATTCCAGGCGCAGGTCGGGGCTGGCCTTCCAGACGGCGTTGAAACCGAGCGACTTGTTCTGGGTGCGGGTGGCGAAGTCGGCGCCGCCCATGGCGATGTCGCTGGTGGCCGGGGCGATGATCTCGGTGTAGACCAGCGGCGGCGCGACGCCGCCGACCGGGTCGCCCCAGGCGCTGGACGAGGGGCCGAAGTTGAACCAGGCCGACATGTCCTGGCGCCGGGTCTGGATCTTGTTTTCCGAATAGGTGTAGTCGAGGGTGGTGGTCAGCGCCTTGCTCGGCGCGTACTGCAGCACCAGCTGGCCGTTGGTGCGCTGGCGCTGCACGCCGCTCATCGAATAGTTCAGGTTCTGCGGCACCGAGTAGATCGTGTCGCCCGAGGGGCGGTTGACGATGTCGCCCCCGCCCGGTTCGTTCAATTGCGGGATCTTGCCCCAGGCGCCGGTGTCGCCTGCACGGATCGGGCCGCGCCAGCCGCCGGGCACGGCGGCCTGGTTGTAGCCCAGGTTGCGTTCCTGGTAGCTGCCGCTCACCGCAATGCCGAACTTGCCGTCGGCCGTGGCCGTGCTGTAGATGCCGGACACCTCCGGGGTCACCTTGTCGCCGCGCTTGACGTCGCCCGGCAGGTTGTCGGCCGAGGTGTCGTACACGCCCTTGATGCCGATGCTGGCCTGCTGGCCGTTGCGCTCGAGCGGACGCGCGGTCATCACGTTCAGGGTGGCGCCGATGCCGCCGGTCGGGGTGTCGGCGCGCGCCGATTTATACACCTGGATCTGCGAGATGCCTTCCGAGGCGATGTTGGCGAAGTCGAAGGCGCGGCCGTTGCGGTCGCCCAG
>DNCF01000463.1 GCA_003484545.1 Massilia sp.
GGGACCGGCACCGGGCTCGGCTCGCCCGAAAGCGGCGCCAACCAGTCCGAAAGCGACCTGCCGCCGCCATCAACGTCGAGCCGGGGCGACGCCCCTTGAAGACGCCTCCCGGGGACAGCGGCCGCGCTAAACGCGGCCGGTCTGTCCTTCCTCGAGCTTGATGGTGCCGTGTTCGCCCGGATCGACGTCCGGGGTGCTGCCGGTCACGGCCGCCTTCGCCATCTGGAACAGGCGCACCATCTTGCTGTCGTTCGAATCCCAGTACTCAGCGCTGTGCGGCGCGACCCGCACCAGCACCACGTGCTCGTCGTCGGGACCGTGCGGGAACCAGGCCTGGACCATCGGGTTCCACAGGGCGCGGATGCGCTCGCGGTCGACCACGCGCTCGGCGGTGCCGCTGATCGAGACGTACAGGCTGTCGTCCGGCTGGGCGAAGCTGACGTTGACCTCGGGCTGCAGCGCGATGTTCTGCCACAGCGGGGTATGGATCGAGGTGTAGAACCACAGGCCGCCCTGCTCGTCGGTGTCCTGGTTGGTCATCGGGTGGCTGATCAGGTGCCCATGCTCGTCGACGGTGGTGAACATCGCGAAGCGCATGGTGCGGATCTTGTCGGCCAGCGCGGCGGCCTGGGCGGAAGCGTTCGTTGTGGACATGGCATCCCCTTGTGAGTTGGCGAAAGCACCATCCTAGCCGGCCGCGGACGGGACATCGGTGCGGCGGCGAACGCAAGAGCATTGCTGGGATGCTGCGGATACGTCTTCGCGGCCGCGGCCCGAACGAACGTGCGCGCGTCCGTACGTACGCACGGAGTGCCGCATCCCTGCCGATCGCGGCCAGTGTTAGGCCAGCCTGCGCGCGCAAGGTTCGGTCGCGCACGTTGATGCGCCTCATTTACCTCCAGTCCTGCCCACCGATACTGTGGCTTCGCGCGGCCGGCCGGGCAGCTTCTTCGCGCCGCTTGACTCTCTTCTTTGTTCTTTGGCCTATGTGAAATGGAGGAAACGTGACGCTACCAGGCGACGACGCGCGTCCGGCGCATGCCGACGGGCACGACAACTTCCTGCACAGCCTGGACCTCTTCACCCGGGAGCACCGGGCCGGCCACTGGGCCGGCCTGTTCTCCGAGTTCATGGCCGGCATCCTGCCCGAGCAGCCGCAACGCATCGCGCGCACCTCCCATCAATACATCTGGGACATGATCCGCGCCACCTGCGTCGACGACGACTCCGGAAAGACGCGCTGCCGCCTGTTCGCCGACGACCTGTTCGGCATCGACGAGGCGCTCGAGCGCGTCCTCGACTACTTCAAGGCCGCCGCCAGCGGCTCCGAGGTGGGGCGGCGCCTGCTGCTCCTGCTCGGTCCGCCCTCCGGTGGCAAGTCGACCCTGGTGATCCTGCTCAAGCGCGGGCTGGAGGAATACAGCCGCACCGACGAGGGCGCGCTGTACGCCATCGCCGGCTGCCCGGTGCGCGAGTCGCCGCTGCACCTGATTCCGCACACCATGCGGCCCGCCTTCCGCAACACCTACGGGATCGACATCGCCGGAGAAGCCTGTCCGCACTGCCGCGCGCGGCTGGAAGAGCATTTCGACGGCGACTTCATGCGCATGCCGGTCGAGCGCGTCTTCATCTCCGAGGCCGGGCGCAGCGGCATCGGCACCTATGCGCCGCACGACCCGACGACGGCCGACCTGGCCGACCTGGTCGGCTCGGTCGACCTGTCGAAGGTCGCGCAGTACGGTGACGAAGGCGACCCGCGCGCCTGGTCCTGGTCTGGCGCGGTGTACGCCGCCAGCCGCGGCGTGCTCGAGATGATCGAGATCCTGAAGGTCAAGCGCGAGTTCCTCTACCTGCTGCTGACCCTGACCCAGGAAAAGAACGTCAAGGTGGCGCGCTTTCCCCTCATTTACCTGGACGAGACCATCCTGGCCCACACCAATCTCGCGGAATTCCGCAAGTTTCTGCAGGAAAGCGAAAACGAGGCGCTGCTCGACCGCATGGTGATCATCCAGGTCCCCTACACCCTCAACTACCGCGAGGAGGCGCGCATCTACCGCAAGCTGATCTCCTCGGCGGCGCCGGCCTTCCGCGACGTCCACCTCGATCCGCACGTGCTGCACGCGGCGGCCGTGTTCGCCATCCTCTCGCGCATCCAGGATGGCGAGGAGAAGGAGGTCGAACTGGTCAGGAAGGTGCGCATCCACGCCGACGAGGAGGTCGATGGCGTGAACCGGGCCGACATCCGCCGTGTCAAAGAAAAGGACAAGGCGCCCGACGAAGGCCTGGCCGGCGTGTCGCCGCGCTTCGTCATCAACGCGTTGTCGAACGCGATCATCGGCTCGAACCAGAAGAGCCTGTCCACGATGGACGTGCTGCTGGCCCTGAAGGACGCCATCGAGAACGACGCGCGCATCGAACCGCGGCGCAAGCGCAAGTGGGTCGATTATCTCGTGCTGACCCGGAAGGACTTCTACAACCGCTGGGTGAAGCAGGACGTGCACAAGGCCTTGTTCGTGTCGTTCGAGCAGGAAGCGCTGGACCTGCTGAACAAATACCTCGACGAGGTGGAAGCGATGCTCGACAACCGGACCATCAAGGACCCGATCACGAACGAGGAGCGCCGCCCCGACGAACGTTTCCTGCGTGCGGTCGAGGAAAAGATCCATATCTCCGACTCCGGCAAGCAATCGTTTCGCCAGGAAGTCGTACGCAAGGCGATGGGCGCCTACAAACGCGGCGTCAAGTTCGGGCTGGACAGCCATATCCAGCTCAACGACGCGGTGCAGCAATACCTGTTCGAACAGCGGCGCGACGTGCTGCGCCTGGTCAGCTCGGCAAAGCGGCCGGACGACGAGGTGCGCACCAAGATCTCGGCCGTCGAGAAGCGGCTGGTCGACGAGTACGGCTACGACGCGCATAGCGCGCGCGAGGCGCTGAACTACGTCACCACTCTGCTCGCGCAGGAATGAGGCCAGCCGTGGCGCTCACCATCAGCACCGAGTGGTACGAGCTGTTCTCGCGCGGGGCGCGCGACTGGCTGCGCCACAACGAAAAGGTGCGCGAGGCGGTGCGCGAACACCTTCCCGACCTGATCGCCGGGCCGGATTTCATCTCCGGTCCGCAGGAGCGCACGGTGCAGGTGCCGGTGCGCATGCTCGAACACGCCCGCTTCCGCCTCGCCGAGGGACGGGTCGAGAGCGGCGCCGGCCAGGGGCCCGGCGAGCCGGGCG
>DNCF01000460.1:0-6370 GCA_003484545.1 Massilia sp.
CCGGTCGAGCCGACGCCGATCGCCAGGGCCGCGAGCGAAGCGCTCGAGGTGCCGCTGGCGCCGCCGCACCCGGTCGCCGCCAGCGTGCCGGTCGAGGTCGCTGTCGAGATCGAGATCCCGAAAATCGAGCCGGTCGACGCCACGCCGCCCGTTTCTGCCCCCGCCCACGGCGCGCCCAAGGTCACGGAAATCCGCAGCGGCCGTGGCCGCAAAAAACAAAGCTGATGCCGAATTAATGCCGACAGGCACGCGCGCTGCGCCGCGCGGACAAAGAAAGTAAACTAGCGGGCTTCGGCCCGCTTTCTTTTTCGCGGGCGCAATGCAAGGAATTCCAATGAGTTTAGCGAGCTTGGTGGGCAGCTTCGTGCTGCGCCACTGGAAGGCATACGCGTCCTCCGCGGCGATGCTGATCGGGGTTGCGGTGTGCAGCGTCTGGGTGCCGCGCAAGGTGGGTGCGATGATCGACGGCCTGGCCGCGCACCGCCTGTCGCAGCACGACCTGATGGTCGGGATCGCCCAGCTGCTGGCGCTGGGCGTGGCGATCTACGTCCTGCGCGTGTGCTGGCGCGTGCGCCTGTATTCGGCCGCCTACCGCCTCGGCGTCGAGCTGCGCATGCGCCTGTATGCACGCTTGTCGAGCCAGGGACCGGCCTTCTACCAGAAGCAGCGTACCGGCGACCTGATGGCGCTGGGCACCAACGACATCGACGCCATCGAGATGGCCGCCGGCGAAGCGATGCTGGCCGGCTTCGACGGCACCCTGACCCTGGTGATGGTGCTGGGCGTGATGCTGCTCGGCGTCGACTACCGGCTGGCCCTGATCGCCCTGCTGCCCTTCCCCCTGATGGGCCTGGCCTTCTGGTACATCTCGCGCCACATCCATACCGCCGAGACCGATTCGCTCAAGCGTTTTTCCGATTTGAACGACCACGTGCAGGAATCGCTGTCGGGCGTGCGCACCCTGCGCGCCCTGGGCCTGGAAGCGCGCAGCGCCGGCCAGTTCGGCGAACTGGCCGGCAAGGCCTCCGAAGCCAGCCTCGCGGCCCAGAAATGGGAAGCGGCCTACGAGCCGGCGGTCGGCCTGACGCTCACCGCCGCCAGCACCCTGACGCTCGGCCTGGGCGGCTACTTGGTGTGGCAGAACCAGCTCACCATCGGCGCGCTGACCAGCTTCACCATGTACCTCGGCCAGCTGATCTGGCCGATGTTCGCGGCCGGCTGGGTGCTGTCGCTGATCGAGCGCGGCCGCGCCGGCCTGGCACGCCTGCAGCCGATGCTCGACGCGCCGCTCACCGTGGTCGACGAGGGCCGCATCGAGCAGATCGAAGACGGCCCGCTGGTGCTGCGCGAGGTCAGCTTCACGTATGCCGGGTCGGCCCAGCCGGCACTGGACAAGGTTTCGGTGGCGCTGCGCCCCGGCATGACGCTGGGCCTGGTCGGCGCCACCGGCGCCGGTAAATCGACCCTGCTGCGCGTGCTGCTGCGCCAGGCCGAGCCGCAACAGGGCGAGGTGACCTGGGGCGGCCACCGGCTGGAGGACTACAAGCTGGCGGCCTTGCGCGCGGCGACCAGCTGGGTGCCGCAGGAATCCTTCCTGTTCTCGGCCAGCATCGCCGAGAACATCGCGCTCGCGCGCCCGGGCGCCAGCCGCCTCGAAGTCGAGGAGGCGGCCAGGATGGCGGCGATCCACGACGACATCCTGCGCTTCCCGCAGGGCTACGACACGCCGGTCGGCGAAAAGGGCATCACGCTCTCGGGCGGGCAGCGCCAGCGCGTCGCGATCGCGCGTTCGCTGCTGGCCGACAGCTCGCTGCTGCTGCTCGACGACGCCCTGTCGGCGGTCGATACCGGCACCGAGACCCGCATCCTCGAGCACCTGGCCGAGCTGCGCGCCTCGCGCCCGGAGCTGACGGCGATCATCGCCAGCCACCGTCTCTCGGCCGTGGTCAACGCCGACCTGATCGTGGTGCTGAAGGACGGCCGCGTAGTCGAATCGGGCGACCACGAATCCCTGCTGCTGCGCGATGGCTGGTATGCCAGCCAGTGGCGCTACCAACAACTGGAGGCCAGCATCGATGCCAGCTGAAGAACAACGAAAACGCGTTGAAAAAGCCGGGCGCGCCGAAGCGAAGCGGGCGGCGGGCCTGCTGCGCCGCGCCGCCTGGCCCGACATCAGGCACCTGAAATGGGCCACCTTCTGGCTGGTCATCGCCGCCGCGCTGGAAGTCATGGGTCCGATCCTCGGCAAGGCCCTGATCGACGACCACCTGGTGCCGCGCCATGCCGACTGGACGCGCATGGGCCTGCTGCTGGCCGGCGTCCTGCTCACCGGCTGGATCTCGACCTGGCTGCGCTACCTGCAGCTGGTGCGCCTGTCGGGCCTGGCGATGCGCTCGGTGCAGCGCCTGCGCGAATGGGTCTATGGTCACGTGCTGCGCCTGCCGATGGCCTTCTTCGACCGGGCGATCACCGGCCAGCTGGTCAGCCGCGTGACCAACGACACCGAAGCGGTAAAAAATCTCTACATCCAGGTGCTGTTCTCGATCCTCGACAGCACCATCGTCCTGCTCGGCACCACGGTCGCCATGGCCTGGCTCGACTGGCGCCTGATGACGATCGTGCTGGCGCTGCTGCCGGCGGTGCTGGTGATCGTCTGGCTCTACCAGCGCCTGTCGGCGCCGGCGGTGACGCGCGCGCGGGCGCTGCGCAGCGACATCAACGCCCAGATGGCCGAGTCGATCGGCGGCATGACCGTACTCCAGGCCAGCAACGCGGCAGGCCGCTTCGGCGAGCGCTTCGCCAACACCAACGACGGCCACTACCAGGCGCGCATCGCCGAGATCCGCGTCAACGCCCTGCTGCTGCGCCCCGCCCTCGACCTGCTCAACGTGGCGCTGCTGGCGGTCGTCATCTTCGCCTTCGGGCGGCGCGAGATCGGCGCGGTCGAAGTCGGCATCCTCTACGCCTTCATCAGCTACATCGCGCGCGTGGTCGAGCCGCTCATCCAGATCACGATGCAGTTCAGCGGCCTGCAGCAGGCGGTGGTGGCCAGCGCGCGCGTGGCCACCCTGCTCGACGAGGCCAGCGCCGACGAACATGCGGCGGGACGGGCAACCGGTGCACGGCCGGCGGTAGCGCCTCATTCTCCGGCGGTGCGCGTGCGCCACCTGGACTTCGCCTATGTGCCGGGGCAGAACGTGCTGCACGATATTTCGCTCGACATCCCGCAGGGCGCCTTCTACGGCATCGTCGGCCACACCGGCAGCGGCAAGTCGACCCTGCTGTCGCTGCTGCTGCGCTACTACGTCGCCGACAAGGACCATGGCAGCGGCCAGATCGAGATCTGCGGCGAACCGATCGCCGCCATCGACAACGAGCGCTTCCGCAACGAGGTCGGCCTGGTGCCGCAGGATCCCTTCATCCTGGCGGCCTCGGCGCGCGAGAACATCGACATGGGACGCGGCCTGCCCCAGGAGCGGATCGAGGCGGCGGCGCGCGCGGCGCATGCCCACGGCTTCATCGCCGCGCTCGAACAAGGCTACGAGACCTCGCTCGGCGAAGGCGGTTCGCGCCTGTCCTCGGGCCAGAAGCAGCTGATCGCGATCGCGCGCGCGCTGGCCGGCGAACCGCGCATCCTGCTGCTCGACGAGGCGACTTCGCGCATCGATTCGGCCACCGAGCAGATCGTGCAGCAGGCCCTGGTCGAACTGCGCGGCAAGGTAACGATCATCGCGATCGCGCACCGGCTCTCGACCATCCGCGACGCCGACCGCATCGTGGTGCTGAACCACGGACGCATCGTCGAAGCCGGCCCGCACGAGGAACTGATGCGGATCGAGAACGGCTTGTACCAGCGGTTATACATGCTGCAGCAACTGGCGGTATAAGTCTCAGTATAAATTTTGCCCGCGCGCGGGGCCTGCGGCAGGGCTCCGCGCCGGTGGGATAAGCAGTTGCCAATGTTGCCGTTTTAGCGTCGTTTTTTTGCAATATTCACATAAAAAAAGCGAAATTTCTGCTAAGCAACACGCATATAATGCTCGATGGCGTTCGCCGCATGCGGGACGCATAACGACATCGAGACCACTATGCCGGCAGGGAAAACGACGAGACAACCACGACAGCATCGTGCCGCGCTGCTCGCATCGCTATTGCTGGCGTCCTCCTGCGCCGCCGCCCAGGGCAGCGGCCCGTTGCAGACCCGGCTGGCCGAGATCCGGGAGATCAACCGCTTCGTTCCCGAGCGCGCGCTGCCGATGCTGCTCAAGATCGAGCGCGAAGCGCGCGCCGGATCGGTCGACGACAAGGGCGAGATGCTGGCACAGCTGTGCGGCGCCTACCACGCCCTGAGCCAGACCGACAAGGCATTGGCCGCCTGCGACGAGTTGATCGCGCTCGGCCGCGGCAGCGGCAACAACGCCGCCCTGGCCAAGGGCCTGGTGCGCAAGAGCTACATCATGTATGCCCAGAACGAGCTGGCGCTGTCGCACAACCTGATCTGGGAGGCCGAGCGCCTCGCCAACACCACCGACGACATCGAGCTGCGCGTGCGCGTGGGCGTGAACGCGGCCGAGGCCTTCTCCGAGGACGGCAACTTCCCGCGCGCGCTGGAAAAGATGCAGGCCACGCTGGCCTACGCCCGCGAGCACGGCGGCGCGATCCACCAGGCCATCGTCCTGAATGCGCTGGCCAACCTGTACTCCCAGATGCGCGAGTACGACAAGGGTTTCGAAACCCTGGCCGAGGCTTTCGAGGCGGCGAAGAAGGCCGATTCGCCCGGCCGCATGGCCCAGTTGAAGTCGACCGAGTATGGCCTGGCGGTGAAGGTCGGCCAGATGCGGCGCGCGCTGGCCGCGCAGATGGCCGCGCTCGAACTGCAGCGCAAGATCGGCGCGCATTCGCTGGTGACCTACTCGCTGATCAACCTGGCGGACGGCTACCTGAAGACGCGCGACTTCCGCAACGCCAGCGCGTATGCGCAACAGGCGATCGCGGCCGCGCAGGCGGTGAACGACAACGCGGCGCTGGCGACGGCGCGCGTCAATCTCGGCCAGGCCTACCTCGCCACCGGGCGCCTGGCCGAAGGCAAGGCGAGCTTCGATGCCGGCCTGGCGGAGTACGAGCAGAACGGCAACAAGCCCGAGTTGCAGGGTGTGCTGCTCGAATACGGCCAGGCGCTCGAACACGCCGGCGACTATGGCGCCGCCATCAAGGCTTATCACCGCGAGCGCACGCTGTCGAACGAGCTGTTCGAGACGCGCCGCCAGAAGGCGATGCTCGAGCTGCAGGAGAAGTACGACGCCGACAAGAAGCAGCGCCAGATCGAGCTGCTGGAGCGCGAGAACCAGGTCAAGTCGGCCGAGATCGACAACCGCCGCCTGCAGCAGCGCATCTGGGCGCTTCTGATCGTGGTGTTCGCGCTGGTCTCGGTGATCGTCGGCCTGCTGTACCGCAAGGTGCGCCACGCCAACGCCCAGCTGCACGAGAAGAACCAGGAGCTGAAGCAGCAGAGCGTGCGCGACCCGCTGACCGGCCTGTACAACCGCCGCCACTTCCAGGACTTCATGCGCACCCACCAGTTGCTGGACAAGCGCGGCGCCGGCACCTCGGGCGACGAGATGGTCAGCGCCCTGTTCCTGATGGACGTCGACCACTTCAAGCACATCAACGACACCCATGGGCACGGCGCCGGCGACGCGGTCCTGATCAGGATCGCCGCCAGCCTGCGCGAGATCCTGCGCGAGACCGACATGATCGTGCGCTGGGGCGGCGAGGAATTCCTGGCCTTCCTGCCGGCGATCCCGCGCAGCGGCCTGGACGAGGTCGCGCGCCGCCTCCTGAACGGCATCGCCGAGACCCACATCGCCTACCAGGACATCACGCTGACGGCGAACGTGTCGATCGGCTTCGCGCCCTACCCGCTCGCGCCCGCCGGCCAGCCGCTGCCCTGGGAGCGCGCGGTCAACCTGGTCGATATGGCGCTGTACATGGCCAAGGGCCACGGCCGCAACCGCGCCTACGGCGTGCGCGGCTTCGCCGGCTTCGACCAGACCTCGATGGAAGAGATCGAGCAGAACCTGGAGCAGGCCTGGCGCGCCGGGTTCGTCGACATGTCGATCGTGACGGCGGGGTGGCAGGAGTTGAAGGTGGCGGGGTAATCCCGGCAGGTTTCGGGGTTTCGGGGTTTCGGGGTTTCGGGGTTTCGGGGTTCGTAGGGTGGGTTCTTGAACCCACGCGGTACGGCACGTGATATGTGGCGGCGTCGAGCGCTGGCGTCCGGCCCGTTCGAACAGACGGATTTTCTCGAAGGTCGCCTCCGGTCACGCGGTGCGGCGGCGTGGGTTCAAGAACCCACCCTACGAAAACCCGC
>DNCF01000460.1:6675-7302 GCA_003484545.1 Massilia sp.
ACCCACCCTACGAAAACCCGCGCCGGTGTCCCGTCAACGGGCGGCTTCCTGCATCTTTTCTCCGGCCCGCTCGACCTTCTCGCCCACCTTCGCACTCGCCTTTTCCAGCCCGCGTCCGGCCTCGGCGGTCGCGTCCTTGATCTTCTCGCGCGCTTCCTCGGTGCGGTCGGCCAGCCGGTCGCGCGCCTCTTCGGCGCGCTCGACCGCGCGCTGCGCGGCTTCGTCGGCCTTCTCGAGCGGCGCGCGCAATTCGCGCGCCACCTTGTCGCCGGCCTCGTCCATCGCCTTGCCGGCCTTTTGCGCCGGCCCCATCGCGTCCTCGTCGCGCGGCGAGCAGGCGGCCAGGACCGCCAGCACGGCCACCAGCAGTGGCGCACCGATCATGTTCGTCGTCTTCATGGTCGCTCCTGTCAAAAGCTGTTTCCGGCAGCATACACCTGGCGCGATGCGCGCGGCTCACGGGTGACGCGGATCATCGCACCTCGTCGGCGCGCGGATGCTCGGGCTGGCGCGCGTCGATCTTCGCCTTCAGCGCGCGCGTGGCGTCGTCCTCGCCCCAGCGTTTGGTGAAGGCGCGCAGGCGCGTGCGCGCCCGCTCCACCGAGGACGACGCCAGCGCCGAGTCGA
>DNCF01000368.1 GCA_003484545.1 Massilia sp.
GGCGTGTCCGCCGCGATCGGCAGCGCCGAGCTGTTGTTGCGCCAGAGCCAGTACAGCGGCCTGGGCCTGGCGCTCGAGGCCAATCCCGCCACCGCCCTGCAGACCGCGCGCGCGCTGGCCGGCGACGCGCCATTGACCCTCTACGTGCCGCGCGAACAGCTGGGAGAATACCAGGTGCTGCTGGCCGAGGCCGGCCCCGGAACCGTGCTCGAGACCGACGACTGGGCGCACTGGATCAACGGCGCGAAAAGCACGACCTTCGACCTGGTGCCGGGCCTGGGGGCAGCCGGCGCCCGCCAGCGCGACTGGCGCCGCTGGCGCGTGCCGATCGCCCTGGCGTTCCTGGCCGTGGTGGTCAACCTGGCCGGTTTGAACATCGAATGGCTGCGCCTGCGCGGCGAATCGACCGCGGTGCGCCAGCAGATGGAGCAAACCTACCGCTCGGTGTATCCGAACGAGCCGGTGTCCGATCCGGTGGCCCAGATGCGCCTGCACATCCAGCGTGCCCAGGCCGGCAGCGGCCAGATCACGCCGGACGAATTCCTGTACCTTTCGGGCGCACTCGGCGAGGCAACACGAGAACTGCCGCGTCCGCCCGGCATTACATCAATGGAGTACAAGGAACGCTCCTTGCGCGTGCGCGTCCAACCGGAGACGGTCGACCCCGCCACGCTGCGGCAGCTGCAGGCATCCTTGTCCGCACGTAACCTGAGTCTGGAAGAAACCGCGCCCGCCAACTGGACGGTGCGCAGCACGGGAGCCAAGCCATGAGTCTGGGCAGCACAATCGGGCAGGCGCGCGAACGCGCCCTCGCGTACTGGATCGCGCGCTCCGAACAGGAACGGCGCTATCTGACGGTCGGCTTCGGCGTCGTCGTGCTGGCGCTGGTTTACATGGCACTGATCGAGCCGGCGGTCGAGGGCCGCGCGCGCCTCGAGCGCTCGCTGCCGGCGCTGCGCCAGCAGGCCGCCGAACTGTCGGGTCTTGCCGAGCAGGCGCGCGCCCTGGTGGGCCAGGCGCCGGTGCCGGTCACGCCCATGACCCAGGAATCGCTGACCGCCAGCCTCAACGCGCGCGGCATCAAGCCGGCCTCGCTCACGCTGACCGGCGAATACGCGCGCATGCAGGTCAACGGCACCTCGTTCGCCAACCTGCTGGTCTGGCTCGACGCCCAGCGGCGCGAGAACCGCATCGCGGTGCAGGAAGCCAGTTTCACGGCCCAGGATCCGGTGGGCCAGGTCGACGCCAGCCTGACGCTGCGCCAGGACACCGGGACCGGTGCCCGATGAGGCGTGGCTTGTTGTGGCTGGGCGTCGTTGCGCTCGCGGTGACCCTGACGGTGCTCGTTTTCCTGCCCGCGACCTGGCTCGGCAACATCGTCGAACGCCAGACCGGCGGCCGTTTGACTCTCGGGGATGCGCAGGGTACGCTTTGGAACGGCTCAGCTTTCGTGGGTGGAGCACCAGGCGAGGGCGGGGCGGTGACGCCGCTGCTGCCGGGACGCTTCGCATGGCGCCTGTCGCCGCTGGTGCTGTTCGGCCAGGTGAACATGACGCTGGAAAACCCGCAGGCGCTGGCGCAGCCGGTATCGATCGAGGGTAGCTGGTCGCAGTGGCAGGTCAGCGCCGGACAGTTGCTGCTGCCGGCCGAAGGGCTGGTCGGCCTGGGCGCGCCGCTCAACACGCTGGCGCCGTCGGGCGTGATCCGCCTGAGCTGGAACCGGCTCGACCTGGTACGCCAGGCGAACAGCGTCGCGGTCACCGGGCGCACGGTCCTGAGCTTGAGCGATATGGGCTCGCGCATGGCGCCGATCCGGCCCCTGGGCAGCTACGAGATGGCGATGGACTGGCGCGGCCAGCAGGCCGACCTGGTGCTCTCCACGGTGCGCGGTGCGCTGTTGTTGTCGGGAACAGGGAAATTGCAGAACGGACGCCTGCGCTTCTCCGGGCAGGCGTCGGCCGCGGACGGCTACGAAGACACGCTGGGCAACATGCTGAACCTGCTGGGGCAGCGGCGCATGGTGAACGGTAAAAACATAATCGCACTTGAGTTCAGATAATGAAAACATCCTTCCGTAGCACCCCCGAATTCCCGGCGCTGCGCCGGATTGCCGCCGGCGTCCTGCTGTGCTGCGCAGTCGTTACGGCGCTGCCGCCGGCGCCGGCGTTTGCCCAGGAAAACGCGGCCGCGCTGAGCTTCGTGAATGCCGACATCGAATCCGTGATCAAGGCGGTCGGCCACTACACCGGGATGACCTTCATCGTCGACCCGCGCGTGAAGGGCACCCTGACGCTGCAGTCGGAGAAGGCGCTGACCAAGACCCAGGCCTTCGGCCTGCTGACCTCGGCCCTGCGCCTGCAGGGCTACGCGGTCGTCACCACCGGCGAAGGTTATGCGAAAGTGGTGCCGGAAGCCGAGGCCAAGCTGCAATCGTCGCCGACCCAGGTCGGCACCCGCGGTTCGCGCGCCCAGGGCGACCAGATCGCGACCCAGATCTACCACCTGCAATACGAATCGGCCGCGAATCTCACTGCCGTGCTGCGTCCGCTGATCTCGCCGAACAATTCCATCATGGCGAACCCGGGCAACAACAGCCTGGTCATCACCGACTACGCCGACAACCTGCGCCGCCTGTCGCGCATCATCGCCGCGCTCGACGCGCCAGTGGCGGCCGACCTCGACGTGATTCCGGTCCGTAACGGCATCGCCAGCGACATCGCGACCCTGGTCGGGCGCCTGATGGAGCCGGCCGCCGGCGGCGATTCGGGCCGCGTCACCGTGCTGGCCGACGCCCGCACCAATTCCATCGTCGTGCGCGCGCCGTCGCAGGCGCGGGCCAACCTCGCCAAGTCGCTGATCGCCAAGCTCGACCAGCCGACCTCGGAAAAGGGCAACATCCACGTCGTCTACCTGAAGAACGCCGACGCCACCCGCGTCGCCCAGACCCTGCGCGCCGTGGTGTCGCAGGACGCCTCGGCGGTGCCGGTGCAGCAGCAGGGCACCTCGGGTGGCTCGATCCAGGCCGGTACCCAGGGCGGTACCCAGGGCACCGGCGGCGGCAACCTCGGTGGCCAGCAGGGCCAGCAGAGCAGCATCGGCATGGGCGGCACCGGCAACACCTTCGCCCAGCAGGGCCAGGCCACCTCCGCCGGCGGTGGCGGCGGCCAGGGCTCCGGCTTCATCCAGGCCGACGCCTCGACCAATAGCCTGATCATTACCGCGCCCGATGCGATCTACCGCAACCTGCGCGGCGTCATCGACCAGCTCGACGTGCGCCGCGCCCAGGTGTACATCGAGGCGCTGGTGGTCGAGATGAACCAGCAGAAGGCGTCGGAGTTCGGCGTGCAATGGATCGGCCTGTCGGGCAGCGACACCAGCAAGTACCGCGTCGGCGGCCTGCAGTCGTTCACCAGCACCAACGGCGGCATCGTCGACCTGGTCGCGGCCGCGCGCGCGGGCTTGAGCGACCCCACCAACGTGCCGCGCCTGTCCGGCCTGACGGTCGGCCTGTTCAAGCAGATCAACGGCGACCTGAGCCTGGGCGCCGTGGCCAGCGCCCTTGAAAACGACGGCGCCGCCAACATCTTGTCGACACCGAACATGATCACCCTCGATAACGAGTTGGCGACGATCAAGGTGGGCCAGAACATTCCGATCATTACGGGTTCGTTCACGACCGGCACCAGCGGCGCGAACAACCCCTTCCAGACCGTGGACCGCAAGGACATCGGCCTGCTGCTGAAGGTGCGCCCCCAGATCTCCGAGGGCGGCGTGATCAAGCTCTCGGTCTACCACGAGAATTCCGGCATCGATAACTCGGTGATCCGGAACGAGGGCATCGTGACCACCGTGCGTGCAATCGAAAGCAATATCCTGGCCGACGATGGCCAGATCATCGTGCTGGGCGGCCTGATCCAGGACAACGAGGACCATGGGCAGGAAAAGGTGCGCGGCCTGGGCGACATCCCGGTGCTGGGCAACCTGTTCAAGTACCGCTCGCGCACGCGCAACAAGACCAACTTGATGGTGTTCCTGCGCCCGGTCGTGGTGCGCAGCAAGGAACAGAACAACAGCATTTCGCTGGACCGCTACGAATACATGCGCGCACTGGGGCAGTCGAACCGCGCGCCGGACGACACCATCCTGCTGCGCGACCTGGGCGTCGAGCCGCTCGAGGACAGCTTCTCGGCCGAGCTGCTGTACCGCGCCACGCGCAAGCGCAGCGCCCCGATCAAGCAGGTGCTGCTGGCGGGCGACATCGTGGTCGGCGTCGGCAACATCTACGCCTGCGAGAGCCTGTTCCGGGCCGGGATCAACCCGAAGACGCCGGCCTCGCGCATCAGCCGCGCGCGCTACGAGAAACTGGCGGCCGCCATTCGCGACGTGCTCGCCGCCGCCATCGTGCAAGGCGGCAGCACATTGCGTGACTTTATTGCCGTAAACGGACAGTCAGGATATTTCCAGCAGACATATTTCGTCTATGATCGTGCTGGAGTGCCTTGCCGCAACTGTGGGGCGCCGATACGCCAGATCAAGCAGGGCCAGCGCTCCACCTTCTACTGCGCGACCTGCCAGCGGTAAGCAACCTGACAAGCGGGCGGAACATGCAACAGATCCAAGAATACGGCGCCTGGCGCGCCGCCATCGCCGATGCGCTGGACACCTATCGCGGCGCGCTGCAGGCGGCCGAACTGGCCGACGCCGCCACCATGGCGCGGATACACCAGGCCCAGGCGCGGGTGCGCGACGACCGGCTGTCGGTCGCCTTCGTGGCCGAATTCTCGCGCGGCAAATCCGAGCTGATCAATGCGATCTTCTTCGCCGACTATGGCCAGCGCATCCTGCCCTCGGCCGCCGGGCGCACCACCATGTGCCCGACCGAACTGCTGTACGACGCCGCCTTCGATCCCTGCATCCGCCTGCTGCCGATCGAGACCCGCGCCAGCACGCTCGCGACCGGCGACTACCGCGACGATCCCGCCGCCTGGACCGTGCTTCCGCTCGACCTCGACAACCCCGAACGCATGCGCGAGGCCTTCGGCCAGGTCAGCCTGACGCGCCGCGTGCCCGCCGAAGAGGCGCAGCGCTATGGCCTGTTCGACCCGCAGGACCCGGAGCACGCCGACGCCCTCGACGTCGACGGCACGGTCGAGATCCCGCAGTGGCGCCACGCCCTCATCAACCTGCCGCACCCGCTGCTGAAGCAGGGCCTGGTGATCCTCGACACGCCGGGCCTGAACGCGATCGGCACCGAGCCGGAACTGACGCTGAACCTGATTCCGAACGCGCACGCGGTGCTGTTCGTGCTGGCCGCCGAGACCGGCGTCACGCGCAGCGACATCGAGGTCTGGCGCACCCACATCGGCGCCGGGCCGGGCCGCATCGTGGTCCTGAACAAGATCGACGCCATGTGGGATCCCCTCAAGAACGAAGCCGACAACGAAGCCGAGCTCGCGCGCCAGCGGCAGGGCGTGGCGCGCCAGCTCGGCCTGGAGGTCGAGCAGGTGTATCCGGTCTCGGCGCAGCAGGCACTGGTGGGGCGCATCCAGGGCGACATGGCGCTGTTCGAACGCAGCCGCGTCGGCGCACTGGAAACCGCCCTGCTGCAAGGCCTGGTGCCGCGGAAGAAGGCGATCCTGGCGCGCCAGCTGCGCGAGGACCTGGCGGCGCTGGACGGCACGCTGGCCGGCGCGCTGGCGGCGCGCACGCGCGACCTGGTCGAGCAGTTGCAGGAACTGAAAAGCCTGCGCGGCAAGAACCAGGCGGTGCTGTCGCTGATGATGCGCCGCATCGAGGTCGAGCGGAAGGATTTCGATGCCGGCCTGCTGCGTTTGCAGGAAGCGCGCACACGCTTCGCCGCGCTCTCGACCCAGCTGTATTCGCTGCTCGGCCTGGACGCCGTGCAGCGCCAGGCCGAGACCGTGCGCCTGGCCCTGCAAGCCG
>DNCF01000366.1 GCA_003484545.1 Massilia sp.
ATCGACGAGGCGGCGGCCGACGCCTACTGGAACGAGGTGCGTGCGGCGCTGGCCGCGGGTTCGCGGGTGCTGCTGGTGGCCTGGCGCGACCACGTGCTGGTCGGCACGGTCCAGCTCGACCTGTGCCAGAAACCGAACGGCCTGAACCGCGCGGAAGTGCAGAAGCTGCTGGTGCACAGCGGCGCCCGCCGCGCTGGCGCGGCGACGGCGCTGATGGAGGCGCTCGAGGTGCAGGCGCTGGCGCTCAAGCGCGGCCTGCTGTTCCTGGACACCGAGGCCGGGTCAAGCGCCGAGGCGCTCTACCAGCGCCTGGGCTACACCCGGGTCGGCGAGTTGCCGGAGTATTGCGCGACGCCCGATGGCCATTGGCGCGCGACGGCGATCTACTACAAGACGCTGTTCGTACGCGAGCGCAAGGGCGCGCTCGCGGCCTGAGAAGGGCGCTTCGGCATTGTCACGCGCTCTTGCGGCGTTCGGGACCGGTATGCGGCGGCGCCAGCTTGATCGGCGCGGCCAGCTCGGGGTAGAGCGCCTGCTTGCCGGCGTAGACCGCGGCGATCGCGGCCATGTCGGCGTCCTGGTCGCCCGAGAGGCGCACGGTGTCGACCACGCTGAGCACTTTTTCGCGGTAGTCCATGTAGACCAGCAGCACCGGCACGTCGGCGGCCGCCGCCAGGTGGTAGAAGCCGCTCTTCCAGTAGGGGCGGTAGCCGCGCGTGCCTTCCGGCGTGATCGCGACCCAGCACCATGGTTCGCGCAGCATGTTCTGCGCCAGCGAGCGCGTGGCGCCCATCGGCGCGCGGCGGTCGACCGCGATCCCGCCCCAGTAGCGCATGAGCGCACCCATCGGACCCTTGAACAGCGAATCCTTGGCCAGCCAGCGGAACTGCAGGCCCAGCGCCCATTTGCCCAGCAGGCCGACGAAGAAGTCCCAGTTCGAGGTATGCGGGTAGACGACCGCGATGCCGTGCGGGCCGGGCAGCGGTTTGTAGTGCATCTTCCAGCCGATCAGGTTCAGCAGGCGCAGCGAAGTGCGCTGGCCCCAGGTGGGCAGTGCCGCGGGACGCAGCAGATGGTCGCTCATGTTCTCTCCGTCGCACCGTGCGTCAGCTGGAGGGCTGAGCCGGCCGTCATCTTGTATTGTGCTGTTCTTGTAAGGAAGTAAGCTTACTTCCCGGAAAATCAAGCGAAGGATTCTATAGCGGCGGAGAAAGGGCGACAAGCAAAACCGCCGCGTCTGTTGTAAGACCGCGGCGTAGTATCATGCGCGCTTCATTGACTGATCATTGCCGGCTTCGACGAAGCCGATTTACGATTATGGACATCACGATCTACCACAACCCGCGCTGCGGCACCTCGCGCAATACCCTGGCGGCCATTCGCGACGCCGGCCACGAGCCGCGCGTCATCGAGTACCTGAGCCACCCGCCCAGCCGCGAGGAACTGCAGGCCATGCTGGCCACCGCCGGCCTGACGCCGCGCGAGGCGATCCGCAGCAAGGAAGGCCTGTACGCCGAGCTGGGCCTGGACGCCCCGGGCACCACGGACGCGGCCCTGCTGGACGCCATGCTGGTCCATCCGGTGCTGATCAACCGGCCCTTCGTGGTGACGCCCAAGGGCGTGCGCCTGTGCCGGCCGTTCGAGCTGGTCCGGGAAATTCTCTAGGAACCCTGCCTGGCCATGCGCGCCTAGTGCTGGTAGGCCCCGATGTCGTACCCGGTCGCCTTGCTGCGCAGCTTGCCCTCGTAGTCCTGCTCGGGCGCGTCGTCGCCGGCGCCGCGGCCGATCGCCGGCGAGCGCGGCGTCAGGCGGAAGTCCGGGGTGCCGGTGCGGGTGTATTCGACGAAGGCCGGTTCGGCGGCGACCGTGCCGACGTGCTTGCGGCCTTCAGGCAGCAGCCAGTCGGCCACCGCGTTCTGGAACACCAGGTTGTTGCGGTAACTGTTGTTCTCGCCGGTCTGGCCCTGTTCCAGGATGCCGAGCAGGTTGTCGAACACGATGTTGTTCGCCACCACCGTGTGGTCGTTAGGCCCCTGGGTATGGCGGTAGTTGCCGCCGCCCACCACGATGCCCGAGCCCGAGGTGGAAATCGTGTTGCCGGTGACTGCGACCCGGTGGGCGTCGTGCCAGAGCAGGATGCCGGTGCCCGAGACGCGGTAGACCAGGTTGCTCTTCACGCGCGCCTCGGTGCCGATGAGCAGGCCGTGGTGGCTGCGGCAGTTGGCCGGGCCGATGTCGTGCACGTTGTTGCCGACCAGGTCGGATTCGCTGCCCTTGTACAGGCTGTCCACCACGATGCCGGCGCCGCCCGCGCTGTCGCAGGGCACGTCCAGGCCGAGGTGGTGGACGTGGTTGTGGCGGATGACATTGTGCGAACCGCCGTTGTGGATGCCGCTCAGCCACTTGTTGCCGCTCTGGTACTGGGTGCCGTCGATGTCGAAGCCGACGATGTCGACGTGGCTGCCGCGGTTGTCCCAGGCGCTGGTGGTGCGCGAGTCGAGCGGCGGCACGATCCTGGCGCCCCAGCGCTCGACGGACTGGAAGATGATGCGGGCCTCGGCGCTGCCGCTGACCTCGGTGCGAAAGCCGCCGGTGTATTGCCCCGGGGCGACGTAGACGGTGGTGCCCGGCGTGACCACCTGGGCCGCGCGGCTGATGGTGCGGAAGGGCTCGGCTTCGGTGCCGGGGTTAGCGTCCGAGCCGTTCGGCGCGACGTAGAGGTTGGTGCGTACGACCTCGGGCACCACGAGCTGCTCGGACGAGCCCTCGCCCCAGCGGCAGCCGGCGAGCGCGAACAGGAGCATGCAGCACGGCAGTGCAGCGAGCGGATGGGCGCGGCGGATGGGGGCTCGGTTGGCGGGACCGGTCATGGCGTTCCTTGTGGCAGAGGTATCCACAAAGTGTCGCCCGGCGCTCCCGCTGCCCGGCCCGGTTTGGTCAAGGTTTCTTTTGAGCACACGCAAGATAGCCCGCGCGTGCCCATGCATGACTCAGCTGGCCTGGACGACCTGGGGCATGTAGGCCGCCAGGAACTCCGGCGGCATGCGGCGCGGGCGGCCGCCGCTGATGTCGATGCAGACCAGTTCCCAGCGTCCGCGCAGGACGGTCGCGCCGTCGCTGTTCCTGATCAGCTGGAAGCGGCGCTCCATCGACAGCTTGCCGTCGCCGCCGACCAGCCAGGTGCCCAAGGTCAGCGCTTCGCCCAGCAGCGTGGGCAGGAGGTAGTCGTATTCGCCGTGGCGGATCGCCATCGCGCGGTCCAGGCGCCGGTAATCCTCGAGGCTCAGGCCCAGCGACTCCGAGTGGGCCCAGCCGACCTGCTCGCACCAGCGGACGTAGACGGCGTTGTTCGTGTGGTTCAGCCCGTCGATGTCGTCAGGACGCGGCACCAGCGGCAGGGTGTACGGTTGCGGATAATCCCAGTTCAAATCGGTTCCCTTCAGGCGTCAGCCGCGGCCGCCGCGCGCACTGCTGCGGCGCCCGGGCCCGCCGGCAAAGCGCCATTCTAACCGCCGGGCCGGCCGCGTGCAGGCTCAGGCCAGTTCGAGCAGCAGCGCCTGGTGGTCGGAGCCGGTCTCGGCGGCGTCCACCCGGACCCGGCCGACGCGTTCGGCCAGGCCCGCGCTGACGAACGCGAAATCGAAGGTGAAGGGCGCGCCCGCGTCCGGATTGTCGTCGTGCAGGC